>WTGD01000433.1 GCA_011523725.1 Nitrospinota bacterium | reverse complement strand
TCATGGACCCTTACGTCATCCCCGTTCTGGATCCGCCGCCGGATGCCGTCACCGTCAGCAATTTCCACGAAACCCACTCCATGACGGGGCCCTACGTGGGCAAGTCGGAGATTTTCTTCGGCGTGACGCAGGAGGGGAAGCCCAACGCGATCGACGAGAAATTCGGGAACCTGAGAATCGCCTCATTCCCCCAGGTGGACGGGGACGAGAACCATCCCTTCGTGCTCAACACCATTCATGTCTTCCAGGCGGGCGGGATTTGCGTCGCGCACTTCGGGAACGCGCGCTTCGGCCCATCGCCCGGACAGATTCGCGCACTGGGGAAAATCCATGTGCTCCTGCTTCCGATCGACGGCTCGTTCACGGTGCCTCACGACGTGGCGGCCAAGATCGTCAAGCGCATCGGCCCCAACATCGTGATTCCGATGCACTACTTTGGTCCCGAATTGACCGGGGAGTTCGAAAGGGCCCTGAAGGCCGAGGGAATCACGAGAGTCATTCGCCCGAAGGAAACCGAGCTCGTGCTCACGCGCAAAAGACTGCCGCCACCCACGACCTACGTGGTATTGCCCGATGTCAGCGTTCCGTAAATCACGCTTGAGCCGCCGCGCGTTCATCGCGCGCTCGGCGATGGCCGTGGCCGCGTTGCTCGGCCTCCCCGGGTGGGCGAAAGCGCAGTCGTCTCCCTCCCTGGGTGAGTGGCAAAGGAATCTTTGGCCGCGCTCCTCCGAGGAGGAAAAGACGTTTCTCCCCGATTTCACCCCGGCGCAACTGCGTTATTCCGGCGGACGCTGGCAGGAATACCCCACGGCGATGGCTTCTTTTCTCGATGAGGTGAGAAGGCGCACGAGCATCGAAACCGCAAAGGATGCGCAGGCGGTGGACATCTCATCGCCCGAAATTTTCCAATATCCTTTTCTGTATATGTCGGGACGCTACGAGTTCGAGATGCCCGACGCGAGGGCGATAGACAATCTGAGGCGTCACCTCACCTACGGTGGTTTTTTGCTCATCGACGATGGTCTCGGCCTGGAGGAAGAGGCCTTCGGTGGAGCCGTCAGAGAACTCATGCGTCTGGTCTTTCCCAGAAACGCCTTCGAGGCGCTCCAGCGCGAGCACGCCGTATTCAAGAGTTATTACCTGATTCGCTCCATCGGCGGGCGCCAGGCCATCAGCCAGGACCTGCTGGGCATCCAGGTGGGTATGTTTACCCCCGTCATCTTCTGCCGAAACGACCTCGGCGGCGCATGGGCGAGAGGTCCCGGGGGCGGGTGGCTCGAAGAATGCACTCCCGGCGGGGAGCCTCAGCGTCTCGCGGCCTTTCAACTCGCCGTCAACATCTCCCTCTACGCGATGACGGGCAACTACAAGCAGGACCTCATTCACCACCCCTTCATCCAGCGCCGGCTGAACCAGGGCTAGATGATGGACTGGTCCACACTCCATTGGCCCGGCGGCGCTCCCTGGTGGGTGCTCGTCATCGTTGCAGCCGGGCTGGGCTGGACGCTCATACGCAGGCACCGCGATTTGACCGAAAAACTCCCGGCGAGGCGCGTCTGGGTCCTTCAGGCGCTGAGGGGTCTGCTGTATGCGGCGGTCGTCTTTTTCCTCTCCGGCCCCACGCTGATCGACAAACGCGAGCGCTCCCTGCCGCCCAAGCTGCTCGTTCTCCTCGACAGTTCGGCGAGCATGAGCGTGCAGGACGTGAACAGGAAGAAAACGCGCATCGACCTGGCGAAGGATTTCCTGCTGGTCCCGAAGAAGCTCGGGGAATCGGAATCCCCCGAAGAAGGGAAATCGGAAGCCCTTGAAGAACAGGAGCAGGGAGACGCCCCCGCGAGCCTGCTCGCCGGCCTCAAAAAACTCTACGACGTCCAGCTCGCGCGCTACGATGCCCGCAGAACCCCCATTGGAGTGCGGGAGCTTGAAAACCTGGAAGCCCGGGGCGTGGGCAGCGACCCCCTGGGGGCGATCCGGAGCGCTTTGGACAGCGCCCGGGAGTCGCCCGCTCCGGCGGGGAAGGGAGAGCGAAAAAACCAGGACGGCCCCCTCGGCATCCTGATGCTCACGGACGGGGGGGACACCACCGAGGCGGCTCTTCCGCCCAGGGACGTGAAATCCTTCCCGCCCCTCATCGGGGTGGGCTTCGGGGCGCCGGATTCTTTTCGGGACATCGCCATTCAGGACATACAGGCGCCGCGCATCGCCTTTCAGGGAAAGGAGATGAGTCTGGAGGTTTCGCTTTCGGTGAAGGGTTTTTCGGGCCGCAAGCTGCCCGTCGCCCTGACGCGCGAGGGCCGCATCATCAGAACCCAGTCGATAGACGTCCGGCGCAGCCCGTTGCGCCGTCTCGTGAAATTCCGCTTTACGCCGAATGAAGTAGGGAGCCAGGTGCTCAGCGTGGTCACGCCCGTTCAGCGCGGCGAAATCGTGGAATCGAACAACCGCGTCGAGATTCCCCTGGAAGTGAGGCGGGACAAGATTCGGGTGTTGACGATTACGGGCTCTCCCACCTGGAACTATCGTTTCCTGCGCATGGCGCTCAAGCGGGACCCCGCCATCGACCTCGTGTCGTTCGTCTTCCTGAGAACTTCAGAGGATGACCCGGGCGTTCCGACCAGGCACCTGAGCCTCGTTCCGTTCCCGGTGGACAAGCTGTTCCTGGAGGAACTCAAGAATTTCGAAATCGTGGTTTTCGATAATTTCTCCGCCCAGGAGTATTTCAGCAACTACTACCTCCAGCGCGTGGGGGAATATGTTCGCGAGGGCGGGGCCTTGCTCATGTTCGGCGGCAGGCAATCCTTCAGCGCGGGCGGTTATTACCGCAGCCCCATCGAGGATCTCCTGCCCGTGCGCCTGCAGCAGCAAAGTGATTATCAGGACCAGAGACGCCTGCTCGCTCAGCTCACGTCCACGGGCGGCAGGCATCCCATCACGCAACTTTCCTCGGATTTGGAGGAAAATAAAAAGCTCTGGGCCGCCTTTCCGGCCTTGCGGCGCGTCAATGCAACGACGCCGTTCGGGAAGGGGCAGATTCTCGCTTCGACGAAAGACGGCGGGATTCCCCTGCTCGCTACGAAGCGGATCGGTGAGGGCCGGGTGGTGAGCGTCTTCTCCGATGACATCTGGCGCTGGAATTTCGGAATGGTGGCGGCGGAGAAGACGAACCGCCTCTACATCCGTTTGGTGGCGCAGATGATCCGCTGGCTCTCGGGCGACCCCGGAAGTTCGCAGGTCCAGATTCTTCCCGAGGCGGAACAGGGCAAAGACGGGACCTACGTCCTCCGGATGCAGGTGAGAGATGAATCCTACCAGCCCGCTCAGGCGGCGCAGGTGCGGGTGCAGCTTCGCGATCCCTATGGCGTCACCAGCCGGTATCGCGCGATCTACCGTCCGGATTCCCGGGAATTCGAGATTCGTTTCCGCCCCCGGGGGAACGGGAGCTATCGGGCGAGGATGACGGCCGTCCAGGACGGGCAGGTCATCGGCGGGGCGGTGCGCACGATCGGCATCGGCCGCGAAGCGGGCAAGGCGGAGTGGGCCGACGTCAGTCCGCACTGGGAGAATTTGCAAACGCTGGCGAAGCATACGGGCGGGTTGTTTTTCCGGGCCGACGCGGTGGGGGAGGAAGATCTGGCCGCCCGCGTCCTGGAGGCTTTGAAGGGCAAAGTGCCGCACAGGGTCATGGAGGTGCGCGACGTGAGGCTCTGGAGCATTCCCTGGATCGGGATGATTCTCGTTCTGCTGCCGGCCTTGGAGTGGACCACCCGGCGGCTTTGGGGGCTGGCTTGAGCTTTGAATCGGCGCACGGGTTTTCATGATGAACGTGCGGTAATGCAAGTCATGTATTACAATTTCGTTTAATGCTCCTCGCCGTTCACTCATACTGAAGGAAACGAGAGATGGCCGAGCGGTCTTTCAAAAAGATAAACGAGTTTCTCGATTCCGTGATTCGCGCGCGCCTCAAGGTCCGGCGCCTCGAAGCGGGGATGGTTCTGCTTCTGGGCGTACTGGCCGTTTTGCTGCTCGCTCCGGCAGCGGTCGTCGCCCAGGTCCGCTTTGGATATTCGGCCATCATCTACGCCGGGCTGACGGTTGTTCTGCTGGGCGCGGCGCTCATCCGGTGCTGGTGGCTGGCGACCCGCCGACCGAGGCGCGAGAGGATCGCCCTCGACATCGAAGAGGCCCACCCGGATCTGGGCAGCAACCTCATCAGTTCGCTGCAGCTCTTCCCGCGCAAAGGGGAGCTCGGCGACGACGACCCCACTTCGCCCGCGCTCATCGACGCGCTGGTGAACGACACCAGCCGGGAAGTGGAATCGCTCGACCCGGGAGCTTACGTCTCTCATGCCGGTTTTCAAAGGCTCGGACGGCTCGCCGGCGTTCTGGCCGTCGCCGTGATGCTCGTGGCGTTCATCTGGCCGGGGCTCTATCCGCGCGCGGGCTATCTCCTGGCGAACGCGGCGGACCTCATGCCCTCGCGCATCACCCATCTGGAGATTTGGGCGGAGCGCACGACGCTGCTTCCCGGGATGCCTGTGACCCTCGAAGTCAGGACCCGGGGACGTGAGGCGGGTTCCGTGGAGTTGGAGGTGAGCCAGGGCGCCGAATCTGATGCGAGCATTGCCATGGAGAAAACGGCTCCTCACCAGTTTCGCGCCCGCTGGCTGGCTGCGGGCGCCGATGCGCGCATCACGGCGCGTACGGGCAGGTTCCGCTCCCGCACGATCGAGGTTCGCGTGGTCGCCCCGCCGAGGGTGGAATCCATCGAAGTGGTTCAGTATCCCCCGGAATATACGAAGCTGAAACCCGGCAGGGGGAAGAACGGAGGCCACATCCGCGCCTATATGGGGTCCGAAGTCCGCCTGGCCGTCAAGACGAACAAGCCGGTTCAGGAGGCGCTCATCGCGCTGGCCGACGGCTGGCGGCTGCCGCTCAACCCCACCGAGAGCGGCGACTCACTGGG
>WTGD01000452.1 GCA_011523725.1 Nitrospinota bacterium | reverse complement strand
CTCCTTGGGGTCGTCGTGGTGCATCTGCACCATGCTCACGCCGGCGTCGACGAGCGCATCAGCGATGCGGATGACCTCATCCCGCCTCAAGGACACGCCGGGAAGCTGTCTGCCTTCCCTCAGGGTGATGTCGCAAAGCTGGAATTTTTCCGGCAGCGTCATCTGCGAGCGGATTTCTTCCGAGAAACAATGCTGCGAAATCCGCCAGTTCTCGGTGGTGGGCTCCAGATTGCTGTTTACGGGATTACCTGGCATTACAATCTCCTTATATGGAATTTCATCACCTGTTGCGGGATCGGAAAAAAGAGAACTTCAATTCCTTCTCAGCTTTACGCATTCTCGAAAGACATACCTGCATGTTTTAGCCGGCCTCTCAGGGTTCGGGCAGAATCACCGGCTCCACATCCTTGAGCAGCGGCAGAACCTCGCGTCCGAAAATCTCCGCTTCCTCCAGATAAGGCCAGCCGTGCATGATGAAATGCGTTACTCCGGCGTCGATGTATTCGCGGAACTGATTCGCCACCATCTCCGGCGTGCCCACGAACGTGGTGGCCCCGCCGGCGCGCACCTTGTTCACGCCCATCCAGATGGTATCGGTCAGCCAGAGAGACTCTCTTGAGGCCATCTCGTTGATGCGCGACTGGCTCGTGGATTCGCTCAGGCGAACCGAATCCGCCCAGGTGGCGGTGTTTGCGATGTCGCTGCCGCTCAACCAGCCCTCCACCGCGCGCCTCGCTTCTCGTTTCGTCTCCCGCACGCAGACGCAATGGCGCACCCCGAATTCGAGGGGGGCTTCGCGCTCGAAATCCTTTTCCAGTTTTTTGACTTCCTGAATTTCCTTCGCCACGGTTTCGGGTTCGTAGGCGAAGTAGACGTGAACGTCGCCATAGCGCGCGGCGACGCGTTTTCCACCGGGGGAGCTGCCCGCCAGGAAGATGGCGGGATGCGGGTTCGAGTGGCGTTTCGGCCATACGTGGGCGTCTTCCACGTGGAAGAAGCGGCCCTCGAAATTGACAGGGCCGTCTTCCCGCCAGAGGCGGTGCACGATATCCAGGAATTCCTCGGTCACCTCGTATCTTTCATCATGAGGCGCGTGGTAGCCGTAGCGCTTCAGGTCCGCGGAGTTTGCGCCCGAGACGACGTTCAGCGACAGGCGGCCTTTCGTGAAGTAGTCCAGCGTGTTCGCCTGCTGGGTGGCGTATACCGGACCCACCAGGCCGGGGCGGAAGGCGACCAGGAATTTGATTTTCTTTGTTTGGGCCGCCAGGGCGGACGCCGTCTGCCAGGCGTCCAGGCAATGCGTGCCCGTCGGCACCAGAATGTTGACGCACCCGGCGTCTTCGGCCGCTCGTGCGACCCTTGCCAGATAATCCAGCGTGGCGGGACGCTCGGGGGCGGCGGGGTTGATTTGATGGCCATCACCCGCGTTGAACGAGCACAAAGCCCAATGAAACTGAACGGCCAAATCGTCTCCTGTGTGTTGTAAGCGTATCCGGTTTGCACTTGCCTAGAATCGGAATGGACCGCTTCAAGAACGAACCCGACGCTTTTTGTTTTGAATACTACACCATCGCTGAGCCCCGACGACGCGGCGAAGAACTCGACGCGAATAAAATGTGAGGCTGTGCGCTCGAGTCGGGAGAATTCTGAGAGGACGTGCGTGGCGTAAGTGCTCCTTGATTCCTCTTGAGCGGATTCACCATCGTTTGGGATGATCATCGGGAACGGGGCCGCTCAAGGCGCCGCGGCCCGATTTTTGTCTGATGTAGACGGTCTTGTCGTGATCCTCGGGAATTTCACCGCTGAGCGCTTTTTTCAGCCAGTCCACGGCCCAGGGGTTCAGATCCAGGTTGCCGAGTCCCTGCATTCCCCATACCCTGTGGAACTCGTTTTCCAGCACCCACAATTCCTTGGGCGCCGTGATTTCCTCATAAAAGCGGAAAGCGTCTTCCAAATGACTCAGGGGGTCGAATTCCCCGGTGGCCAGCAGCGTCGGGCAGGAGATTTTCTCCCCGCAGCCTTTGAGCGTCATCTTAGAAGCCATCTCGTCGAAGGCGTCTTCGTCGGTGTATCCCGCCATGTACATGAAGATTTGCTTGAAGCGCGGCGAGGCTTCGCCGAAGATCACGTGCTTGTCCGAAAAGGTGGCGCTGCCTCCCGCGCAGGCCTTGATCCGCTCGTCTATCGCCGCGGCGAGCGGCGCCCAGTAAGAACCCATGCTGATACCGAAGACGCCGATTTTATCCGCGTCGATTTCCTCGCGCCTCACCAGATGATCGACGACCGCCGAAACGGCGCGCTCATAATTGTTCTCCGTCACGCGGATTTTCCGCATGTTGGAAATCCCTTGTCCGGGGCCGTCGATGGCGCAGGCGTGCATGCCCCGCCGAATCATGTCGTTCTGCAGGATGTAGGGATAGAATTCCTTCGTCTGGTCCATGCCGGGAATGTAGATAATGCAGGGGGCTTTTCTCCTGTCCGGCAGGAGATGGAGAATGATTTGAATCTCCCGGCCCTCGAAGGGGACTTCGACGCGCTCCACCGGGTAATCGGCCAGGGCCATCGCGCGGTCATAGCAGCGGATCAACCCGGCGTGGAGCTTAATTTTCTGCGGGTGGTCGTCTTCGAAGATCACGTGTTGCCCCTTGCGGTATGATTCCGACGCCTGGATGTAGAGTTCGAGCGCCGTTTCCCGCATGCCGGCCTCTTCCGCCGCCTGGGCGATTTCTTCTTTGTGCTGCGCATCCTCGCCCTGGAGCTTGCTGATCATCTTGTAGTTCTTCACACCCTTGGGAAGCTCGAACTTATCGTCTTCAAAGTTCTGGACCATTCCGGCCGTCTTGGCGATATAATCCAGAATCCATTGCTGGTTGTCACGATGGCGAACGTGTTTCAAAGGCATGTGATTATCCTCGCTTAGTCAGGTTGTATGAATGTGTATAATTATCGAGATATCCCGAAGCTCAGCACCCGCTCTTTCCGTCTTGCGGGATGGTGAGAATTTCCGCTGATTTCAGCACCTCGCTGTCGGTTGCGCCCCCTGCGATGAGTACCCGCCCGCCTCCGAGGGAAGTGGCGGTATGGAGGCGTCTGGGAGATTTCATTTCGACTCCTACAAGCCAGAAGCATCCTTTCTCAGGCTCGAACACTTCCGCGCTGGCCAGAGTCCGCCCCTCGCCGCCCCAGCCGCCGATCAGGACGACTCTGCCGTCAGGCATCAGCGTGGCGGTGTGCTGCTGGCGGTTGACGCGCAGTTTGCCTTTCAGCGGGATAAATTTTTCCGTCGCCGGGTCGTAGATTTCAGCGCCGGCGAGCGTTTTTTCCTTGCCCAGGCCGCCGGCGATGAGCACCTTTCCGTCCTTGAGCCTCGTTGCGCTGTGTCGGCTCCTTTGCGCCGTCAGGCTACGAACGAGACGCGTTCTTCTGCCGGAAGATGAATAAAGCTCCGCATACCGCGCACCCTTTCTTTCCGCGCCGCCGAGGATGAGGACGCCGCCTCCGGATAGCGCCGTGGCGGTGTGCTGCTGGCGCGGCGTGAGCATGGGTCTTCGAGCGGGGATAAAGCGCCTCTCACCGACCTCGAATATTTCCAGGTGGCGGATGGCGCGTTTCCCGTCGTTGCCGCCCGCGATGAGCACGTCTCCGGTGGGCAGCTTCGTCATGGTGTGATCATAGCGGCCATACTTCATCATGGCGCGTGCGCGAACCCCCCCGCCGGGTTTTATGAGAAAAGAATCTCTGAGCGCTTTTCCTCCGGTTGTCCAGCCCCCGGTAATCAGCACAGCGTCTTTTAAGAGGAGCGCCTTGTGCCAGCCGCGCTTCCTCAGGCCCCCGATCTTGTAGGGTTTGAAGGTTCCCTGGGCCGGGTCGAATATCTCGAAGTCATCGAGCGGAGATGTTTTCGTGAGTCCCGCGGCGATCAGTATTTCGCCTGAATCGAGCGTCGTGGCCGTGTGTCCGTGCCGGGGGGCGTTCATGTTTCCCGCCGGGGAGAAATCCCCCTCGCCGCCGCAGGTGGCCAGTGTCATGCCGAGCAAGAAACAGAGAACCGTTCGTTTTCCCATCATACATCCTTCGGGGCTTTGCGCCGCTTTGGCGGGAGGCCGCCTGATGGCCTCGGGAACGCGCCTGTGGTACATTTTCGCTCATACCTCGAGTCCATTCCACAGCGGGAGCCATTATGCGCGAGACAAGCGATATCCGAAACGTCGCTGTCATCGGGGGTGGGTACGTGGGCCGGGGCGTGGCGTTGCAGTTCGCCCTGGCGGATTATCGCGTCTTGATGTTCAACCGAAGCCCGGAGAGCGCCGCACGCGCGCGCGCCGAAATCGAAAAAAGCCTTGGAATACTGATTGATGCGGATGCGCTGGACGATAGAGAAGCGCGCGCCGTTTCTGAGCGCATCGCCCAGACGCAGGATTTCCGCGAAGCAGCACTCGGGGGTGATTTCGTCGTCGAGGCGGTGAGTGAACAGCTGCCGCTCAAACAGGAAATTTTCGAGAAGATGGACGCGGTAGCCCCGCCCGACGTGATTCTGGCGAGCGAGACCTCGGGCCTGGGGATGACGGATATTTCCGCGCGAACGAAGCATCCCGAGCGCTGCGTCGTGACGCACAACTACACCCCCCCTCATCTCGTTCCCGTGGTGGAGGTGGCGGCGGGCCGCCGGACGAGCCCCGATACGACGCGGATCACGTGCGAGTTGCTCGAAAATGCGGGAAAGGAACCCATCGTATGCCGGGAGGTGCCCGGACACATCGGGGTGAGGCTCACGACGGCGCTCCGGCGCGAGGCCTATCATATCGTGGAGAAAGGCTATGCGCGTCCCGAGGACGTCGACGCCGTGTGGCGCTCGATAGCCTCTTTGTTTCCGGCGCTGGGGTTGTGCAAGCTCAACGATTTCTCGGGAATGGACGTGTTGCGCGACGTGCACCGGAATATCCAGCCCTCGCTCGATCATCGCCCGCAGCCCGGCCCGCTGATGGA
>WTGD01000246.1 GCA_011523725.1 Nitrospinota bacterium | reverse complement strand
ATCCTTTGGTGGGACCCGAACCATGAAATATGTCCTTCCCTGAAAAGGTATACCTAACCCATCCGGCTGAACTCCAACGGTTTTGATGCCCCCCAACAGATTGCTCTTAATTGATCAATTTTTAGAAAGGAAGAAAATGGATGTGTCAACATTTAGACCTACCCCCTAAAAATCAGACTCCAGAATCCACACGCCCGCTCCCAGGCGTTCGCTGATGCAGGCCCTGCCGTCGGCGGCCATGTAGACGTCGTCCACCTGGACTTGCGGGAGTTCATAGTCTCTCCTCCACAGGGGGCGGATGGGGTCTCGCCTGGGCGGTTCGGGCACGTAGTGGGCGACTTCTTTGGAACTCAGCGAAGCCGACACCTCATACATGACCGCGTAGAGGGACCACTACACAGTTGGCAGGCCACTGTACGTCAAGGGCGCCCGCTCGCAGAACCCGTGGGAAATTTCCACGGCACTGTTTTCGCTCCATCCCCTTTCCATGAACATTCTCGAACCGACTCTCAGAACCGCATGTTGAGGGTGAGGAAGAAGGTGCGGCCCCAACCGGCCGCGGTGGGCCCGTCTGTATCGGAAGGGTTGGCCGTATGCGTCGAGAGTTTGGCGTCGGTGACGTTGTACACGCCCGCAGTCACCCGCAAGTTTTCCAGCCCCAGCGGCCGCTTCCAGTCGAGCGTCAGGTCGTGGCCGGTCCAGGACCTGAACCTCCCTTCGCCCGACTGACTCTCGATTTCGGAGCGGTAGTTCGTGGCCCAGAAAGCGGTGAGATTGCCACGCCCGGCCGAGACTTCGACGCGCACGGCATCCCGGGGGAGGGGATACCGCTGCTTTTCGCCCGCGATATGCTGTTCGGAGCTGCTGACGTGCCGCCAGAACCCGCGCATCCCGATAACGCCCCAATCCATTCTCCGGCGCGCGCCGTACCGGAAATTCACGCCCGAAATCTCGGTATCCACAACGTTCGCAAAGCTGTCGTGTATGGTGATGTCGCCGCCGATGCGCTCGATGCAGTCCTTCCGGTTGCCGCCCTGGCATTCCTGCAGGTTCAACATGGCCCAGGTGGCGCTGTTCTGCCCCGAGAGGTCGGATGTCGTGAGCCGATACCAGTCCGCAACGAGATAGAACGGCCCTTTACGGGCCTCGGCGCCGATAGAGAGCATCTCGGAGCCCGAGGGATCGAGACCCGGATTGCCGCTCGTCTCGCGCGTCACCTGCCGGAAGTTCGGGCTATCGCATTTGCGGGGCGGCGGTCCGCTCCCGGTGTCGCAGACGATATAAGGGTGGTACTGCGACGCGTCGCTGTAGATATGCCGCATCGAGGGCGACGTCTCGCCCGCCAGCATCGTGTCGCGCAGCGTGACGATGTCGCTCAACCGGTATTCGGCCCCGAGGCGCCACGAACCCAATCCGCCGATATCGTCGTATTCATCGCCGCGGCCCCCGACCCTGATTTCCAGTTTGTCGGCCAGCGGCAGGGACATCTCCGCAAAGGCCGCGGCGATGTCTCGCTTACCGGCATAGCTGGTTCCTCCGGAACCGAGCACCTCGGTCACTTCATGGGTGCGGCCTTCCCTGTCCCGGAAGACCAGGAGGCTGCGCACGTCCACGCTCCCCAGTTCGACCCCTGCGGTCCATGACGTTTTGCGTCCGCCGATAGCGAAGCCGGAGCCCTCCAGCGCCAGCCGGGCGCCGAGATACTCCGAACTGAAATCGTCCTCCTCTTGCAGGCTGCTGTTCTCGATCGCCGCGGAATTTCGCGGGTCCAGCGGGTTCACGAGGTTGTAACGCCCGCTCGCGATCTCTTCCCTGATCTTGCCGGCATGCACGAAGGTGTCGCCGGACACGGAATGCTCCAGCCGGGAGGCGCTGACGCGCACATCATAGCCGAGACCTTCAGCCAGACGACCCTCGATGCTCGCGGAAACGTCGTATTCCTCGATATCCGTCACCCAGTCACGGTTGCCGTGGCCGATAAAGCGGTGCCCCACGACGAACTCGTCGTTTTCTCCCAACCGGAAGCCGGCTGCTCTCCTGAGCTCATCCAGCAACGTCTCGTTCGGCGTAAAGGAAAACACGTCGATCGACGGTGCGTAGCGGAACGCCCCGCGTCCCTGCCTGATGTTCGCGTCCAGATGGAGTTCGGCGTCCTCTCCGAGCGGATGCTCCAGGTTCAGGACGGCGCTCTTCTGCTCATAGCTGGGCGTGTCCCACCAGAAGTTTCCATAGGCGAAACCACAGCCCTTGTCGCCCGTGCGGATGCCGGGCGGATTGCTGAGCGGGCCGACATAGCCTAGCGCCGGGTCGCAGTCCCCCAGTGGTACGGACCTCAAGCCGGCAAATTCTCCCTGGTCGTCTACCTGGGAGACAAAGACGGTGTTGCCGCCGACGCTGATGTTCTTGGCCTGGCTGAAGCTGCCGCCCTCGACCCACTCGGAGCGGCTGTGCTCCCGGGTCTTGCCGATGATTTCCTGGCGGTCCAGTATGTCCACGCCGATGGTCATGCGTCCTCCCTTGCCGACCGCGCCGCCCCAGAAGACGCTGCCTTGCAAGCCGTCCCCGCCGTCCCGGCTCGGCATCCGCGTAACCGTACGCGCCTCGAAGCCGTCCAGGTCCTTTCTGAGCACGATATTGAACGCGCCGTTTATGGCGGCGTGGCCGCCATGCGTGCCCAGACTCTCGCCTCTCAGAACCTCGATGCGCTCCACGGCCGAGAGCGGCAGGGAATCCAGATTCTGGCCGGTGGTGGCGTAGGACCTGCCGTTCACCAGGACGAGCAGATCTCGTTCCCCGGTGAAAAAGTAGCGGATGATGCCGGTGTCCAACAGTTCCTCGAGCGTCTGGGCGCCCGAGCGCTCGATGAACTTGCGGTCGTATTCGGCGATGACCTCAGGCGCCGGCGCGAGAGGCCCGGCATGAGATGTCATCACCGCCAGCACTACATAAGCGGCGGCTGCCGCCAAAGCGATCCTCATCGAAATTCCCCTTTCTCGGTAAAAGTAAACGAACCGGCCAAGTCCGGAGTTGATGATTGTCCATGTTATCCGCATTCTGCGATTTGACACAACAAACCGGGGTGTTCACAGGAACGCATCCGCACCACCAGAAACATGCGATGCTGTATCGCTCGGCTCCTGTGGCTGGCAGAATTCCTGATTACACTCGAATCGAAACTGCATATCGTAGAGTTGAACCATGAAAGCCCATGTCCAAGACCGTTGCTTATCCAAAAAATCGAACATGCCCTGAGGTCACGTGATCGGCAGACGACTCTCGTTCGGTTCCGGCAGTGAGGCTGACGCTAGGTTCACGGCGATGATGTACTCGGTCCTCGCTACATTCACATTAAACGGCTTAAGGAAAGGGTATCGTCGCGGGTCGCCGGACCTGTTCGGGACCAGGAAGGTATGGCGCGCGAGCACGGCGAATGCGCCGCCTACACTTTTCACATGATGGGTTTTTTCGAAACCCCCTCTAAAAATCAGACTCCAGAATCCACACGCCCGCTCCCAGGCGTTCGCTGATGCAGGCCCTGCCGTCGGCGGCCATGTAGACGTCGTCCACCTGGACTTGCAGGAGTTCGTAGTCTCTCCCCCACAGGGGGCGGATGGGGTCGCGCTTTGGCGTCTCGGGCACGTAGTGGGCGACTTCTCTGGGATGGAGCGGGTCTTCGATGTCGAACACGCGCAGGCCCCCGTTGAACCACGTCATGTAGACCCTGTTGTGATCGATCAGCGAATCCGGGCGGTTCTCGTGCAGGTTGTGGGGGCCGGAGCGTCCGCCGCGCTCGGCGTAATCACCCTCGGGGTGCGGGAAGGTCGAGAGGACTTGCGGGTTTTTCTCATCACTGATGTCCATCACGCGGATTTGCTTTTCGATGTCTTCCATGTCCTCTGCGGTGCACTCATCCGACACGATGCAGATGTTCCTCTCGGGCAGGGGCAGCACGGAGTGCGTGGCCGAACTCTCCTCGGGCGGCCACTGGGTGTGGCTTACGAGCGCGGGGTTCGTGATGTCGGCGATGTCCAGGATGATGAAGCCCGAATCCCACCACGCGCCGTAGCACCTCTCGCCCACGTTCATGGACATGTGCACGCAGGCGCGCTTTTTCTTCATCCCCTCGGGCACCTCGCCGCCGAGCGGGATGTATTCTCCTTGTCTGTTCTTCTTGAAGCGGAACTGGCCCATCTGGTACCAGTCGCGCTCCTCATCAATGCGCATGCCCGGCATCGCCCAGCGGCCCACCTCTTTGGGGCGCGTGGGGTCTTCGAGATCGATAATCTTCAGGAACTGGTCGATGTATTCATCATCGCCTGCGGTGAGGAAGGCGTAGCGTCCGTCGCCGAACCAGAAGCGGTGCACCCCGCGCCCGCCGGTGTGGAAATAGCCCAGCGGGCGGAGTTCGGGCAGGTTCGAGACGTCGTAGATGTCGATGCCCGCCTTGAAGGGTTCGAAATCGGGCCCGCGCCCGCCGAACTGCTCGTTGTTCACGACCATGATGTCGCCGACGATCTGGAGCTTGTTGTTGTGCGTGTTGCGCGGGGCGGGAATCTGGTTCACGACCCTGGGCTTCCTGGGGTTCGAGGCGTCGATGACGCTCGTGCCCGCGCCGGACATGCCCACGTGGCCGCAGAGTATGAAGTCGTCCTTCACGAGAAGCTGCATGACGTCGCCCTTGTTGCGGCCGCCGAAATCGCAGTGGCCCAGGAGCTTGAAGCCGTTCGCTTCCTCGGGGGTCATCTCCTTGCCCGGTTTTCCGCGCCCGGGCGGAATCGTCGGGTCCGGCGTGCATTCCATGTCGTTCCTCTCCTTCGATGAGATGGCGGGATTATAGCGTTGCACGGGGCGAACCGGCCAGTTGGTTGTTGCCCCGGTCACCCCCTCATCTTCGAGTAATCTCTCCGGTTCCCGGGTGATTTGTTTGGGAATTATATATTTCAGTTGACGATTTTTTCGTGCTGATTGGTTTTTTTACTCCCCCCTTGGGGGGTCGGGC
>WTGD01000306.1 GCA_011523725.1 Nitrospinota bacterium | reverse complement strand
CATATGATTCATATCTTATCAAAATGTTCAAAAGTTGCGCCAATCCATATTTTACGCCAAATTCAGGGCCCTTCATCACAAGAAAACTTGAAAATTCCCGACCTCAGCCACCATCGATGATGCAGTGACCCGAGTGCGCCGCGGCAAGAATGCTCCAGAACCCAGAGGGAAAAAAGAGGAGTGAAACCGATGATGCAATGGTAAACAAACTTCTTGAAATACTATTGCGCGCCGAGGCGCGCAGAATCTATCGACTGCAACGAGGCGACGAGAGAACCCAGATCTTCGATGTCCATCATATTGGGGCCATCTGACAATGCCTCATCCGGCCTGGGATGGCATTCGATGAAAAAAGCGTCTACGCCCACGCCCGCCGCAGCACGCGCGAGATGGGGAACCATACTTCTATCGCCTCCCGAGCTTTCCCCGAGCCCGCCCGGCGATTGAACGCTGTGCGTCGCATCGAAAACCACGGGATATCCCGATTCGCGCATCTTCACGAGCGAACGCATATCAGAAACCAGGTTATGGTAGCCGAAACTGGTCCCTCTTTCGGTAAGAAGTATTTGCCGGCAACCCGTTTCCTCAAGCTTTTCCACGACGTTTTTCATATCCTCGGGCGCCATGAACTGCCCTTTTTTGACGTTCACGGGTTTCCCCGTTCTTCCCGCGGCGTGGAGGAGATCTGTCTGGCGGCATAAGAAAGCGGGAATCTGAAGCGCGTCCAACACACAGGCCGCGCTTTCGGCTTCTTCGGGGCTGTGAACATCCGAGATCACCGGGAGGCCGGTCTCGCGTCTTACCATATCAAGTATTTTCAAACCCTTCTCGATGCCGGGTCCGCGCGGTGATTGTCCTGAACTGCGATTCGCCTTGTCATAAGAAGCCTTGAATACTCCACCGATACCGCATTTTTCTGTCGCTTCTTTTACTTTTTCAGCGCATTTTCTGGTTAATTCCTCACTTTCGATCACACAAGGCCCTGCGATGACGCATATCGCTCCCTGCTCGCCAAAGGTTACATCCCCGATTTTTACTATCTTCTTTTCCGACATTCTTTATCTTTTCCAGACTTGATGCCGCATGAGCGGCACGAAAAGACGCATCAGGGGAACAACTCCCCGCTCGCCTTTTTGGCGGCGGCGATGAACCCGTGAAACAGAGGATGCGGGGCGTAGGGCGCGCTTTTGAACTCGGGATGGAACTGGCACCCGATGAAATAGGGATGCTCCGGCAACTCTATCATCTCCACCAGGCTTTCGTCCGGGGAGAGTCCGCTAAAGTGAAGCCCATTCTCCTCCAAATCCTCGCGGTAGGCATTGTTCACCTCGTAGCGATGCCGATGCCGCTCTTCGAATTGCGACACCCCGCCATATATTTCCGCCGCTAGAGAACCAGGCCTCAAAATTCCCGGATAAGCACCCAGCCGCATCGTGCCTCCCATGTCCACCCCCTCCTGATCAGGCATGAGAGCCACAACGGGGTGAGGCGTCTCGTTCGAAAACTCCGAGCTGTTCGCCGCCTCCAGACCACAGATGTTCCTCGAATACTCAACGATCGCGCATTGCATCCCCAGACAAATGCCGAGAAAGGGAACCAGCCGCTCGCGCGCGTACTGCACGGCGGCGATCTTCCCTTCGATCCCCCGCTCGCCGAATCCACCGGGTATCAGAATCCCGTGCGCCTGGGAGAGCAGCGGCGCGCTGCCGCGCTTTTCTATCTCTTCGCTGTCCACATAATGCAGATTTACCTGGACGTCGTTCCCGAAACCGGCGTGACTCAAGGCTTCGGACAAGGACTTGTAAGACTCCTTCAAGTCTACGTATTTCCCGACGATGGCGATGTTGCTGCTGATTTTGGGTTCTCGCTCCTTGCGGGAGATCTCCTCCCAAATACTCAGATCGGGCGCTTGCCGCGCTTTGTCGAGTTTCAACAATTCCACCACTATCCGGTCCAGACCCTCTTCGTTGAACCTCAAGGGCACCTCATATATGCAGTCCACGTCGATTGCCGTAATCACCGCGCTTGGAGGCACGTTGCAAAACAAGGAAATTTTCCGCTTCACGTCTTCCTCAAGAGGCATCTCCGTTCTGCACAACAGAATATCTGGTTGAATGCCGATTTCGCGAAGCTTCATGACGGAATGCTGCGTCGGCTTGGTCTTCAGTTCCTCGGAAGTCTTGATATAGGGTACCAGCGTCACGTGGAGATGAATGACGTGTCCGGGTTCGTGGTCGAATCGAAACTGGCGGATCGCCTCGAGAAAGGGGAGACTCTCGATGTCGCCCACTGTTCCCCCGATCTCGCAAATAACGACGTCCTCACCGTGATCCACATGTCGGATGCAGCGCTTGATCTCATCGGTAATATGAGGAATCACCTGGACGGTCCCGCCCAGATAATCGCCAACGCGCTCTTTCGTGATGACGTTGTAATAGATGCGGCCCGCAGTGTAGTTGTTCTCTTTTCTCATCCGCGCATGGGTAAAACGCTCATAATGGCCCAAGTCGAGGTCCGTCTCGGCCCCATCATCGGTCACGAACACTTCTCCGTGCTGGAAGGGGCTCATCGTCCCCGGATCGATGTTCAAGTAGGGGTCGAGCTTCTGAATGTTTACCCGCAGACCACGGGCTTCCAGGAGGGCGCCGATAGATGCGGAGGCGAGGCCCTTGCCCAGAGAACTCAAAACGCCTCCCGTTACGAAGATATACTTGGCCACCTGCCCTTTTCCTCCTCGAGCGCACTGCGCATAGCGTCATCTCCCAGCAGACGCTCCCGATCCTCGGGGCAGTCCACTCCTACCGCATCTCTCTTGACTTCCACAACACGAATCGCCAATCCATCCTCAAGAGCGCGAAGCTGTTCCAACCGCTCCAGCCTCTCCAGCGGGGATGGACTCAGCCCGGCGAATCGCAACAGACTTTCTCTCCTGTAAGCGTAGAACCCAAGATGCTTCAATGGCTTTGGCGATATATCCTTCCAATTGTCCAGAATTTTCTCATACGCCTTGCCCTCCCCGGACAGAACATCTCTCGAATATGGTATGGGGGCGCGGGAAAAATAAAGCGCATTCCCGCTCTCGCCTCTCGTCACCTTTACGGCGTTCGGGTCCAGAAACTCCTCGGGCGAATCGAAGGCCACCGCCAGTGTCGACATCCCCAGACCGCCTTCATCGACCAAAGGCTTGATGCCGGCGTCGATGTCGTCTGGATGGAGCAGGGGCTCGTCCCCCTGTATGTTCACGACCACGTCTGCATCTTCTACGGATGCGATCTCGGCCACCCTATCGGTACCGCTGGCATGGTCGCCTCGCGTCATCCGCACGTTTCCGCCGAACCCGCGCACCGCATCGGCTATACGCTCATCATCGGTGGCGACGCAGACGAAGTCCACCAACTCCGATCTCGACGCGCGTCTGTACACATATTCAATCATGGGATGCCCGCACAATAAAACCAGCGGCTTTCCCGGAAAGCGCACCGAAGCCCAGCGGGCGGGTATGACGGCGATGACCCGGATGCCGCTCATTCTCTCCACCCACGATGCCGTCTAATACGCATTTTTGTTTATCAGCCCCTTCCAGAGGGTGAGCCATAATATCTTGAAATCGAGACCCAAGGACCAGTTCTCGATATAGTGTAAATCGAATTCGATTCTTTTTTCTATCGACGTATTGCCGCGCCATCCATTCACCTGCGCCCAGCCTGTTATTCCGGATTTCATCTTGTGGCGCAGCATATAATCGGGAACGGACGCTTTGAATCTCTCCACGAAAACCGGACGCTCGGGTCTCGGACCCACGAGGCTCATTTCACCGCGCAACACGTTGAACAATTGCGGCAACTCATCGAGACTCGTCTTTCTCAGGAAAGCGCCGAACCGGGTCCGCCGCTCATCGCCTTCCCTCGTCCAGATCTCGCCTGATTCCGCTTCCGCATCTATTCTCATCGAGCGAAACTTGTACATGCGAAACCGCACGCCGTCCAGACCCATTCTCTCCTGGTGATACAGAACGGGTCCCCGGCTCGTCCACTTCACGGCGAACGCAATGACCACCATGAGTGGACCAAAACCGAGCAACGCTAGGGTTCCCAGAGAATAATCCACCACTACCTTCACCCAGCGATTCCAGCCTACAAGAGGCGTCTGCGACAAGAGGATCACCGGCAGTCCGTCGAGCTCTTCGATCCCGGCGTTCAGACGCATGTGTTCAATGATATCGGGCACCAGGCGGACATCGACGCTCGAGTCCGCCAGAGCGTTCAGTAATTCCTCTTGTTCGGCGCGCGAATTCGGGGGCAGCGCCACATAGACTTCATGGATTCTCTCTTGCGCCACGACTTCGCGGACCTCCTCCAGCCTCCCTAGTACCGGCGCGTCTTCTACGGCATCTCCCTCGCAGAGGTGTCCCACGACCTGAAAGCCAAGATATCGATATATCTCCAAATGAGCGGCGACCCGTCGGGCGATAGGTGTTGTTCCTGCGATGAGGATGCGCCGCACGTCCACGCCCCGGCGCCTCAAGCGTCGAATGAAGGACCAGACGAGACGCCGGACCGAGAAAAGAAAAACAGGCCCGAGGGCCATAAAAAGAACAACCAACAATCGGCTGTAACTCTGCTTGCGATAGAAAAACGTGAAGAGGGCGAACAAGAGTACCGTCCAAGCCAACGTGCTGGTGAGCCGAATGACCTCTTGAGTGTGATGAAGACCGGCCCGGTAATGATACAAACGCGTAATACCCGAAGCGATGAGCCAAATGAGCAGTATCACGAAAAGCGAGACGAGATAGACGCTGAAATCGGGGTGCCCGTAGGGAACGGGAACTATTTCCGCGACGAAACGCAGCCAATACGCCATGAACCAGGCCGCAATCAACGCGATGACGTCTCCCCCGAATAGAAAAACCGCGTTCAATTGGCCGTATTTACGTAACACGACATGATGTTCCTTGTCGGGTCCGGCCAAAAGTTCCTCGCGCAAGGCGCCTTCAGGCAACCTTATCTTATCAATGCTATTCTATTGCTCATTATTTTTCTTCAGATTTTTCCAGACGCCC
>WTGD01000326.1 GCA_011523725.1 Nitrospinota bacterium | reverse complement strand
GCCCTGGAACACCTCCATCTTTTCTGATTTCTCCAGGTTGATTAGCACCTCCGAGATGCCGAACAACCCTATCACCAGGGGAGCGAAGCCCACGCCGTCCATCAGGGTGAAGGTGCCGAAGTCATAGCGCGGCGTGGATTCCACCGGGTCCAGGCCGACGGTGGAGAGCAGGAACCCGAGCAGGGCCGAAGCTGCTGCGCGCGGGCGCGAGCCGCCGCTGAACTGGACCACCAGCAGGAAGCTCAGGCACAGGAGCGCGACCAGTTCGGGCGGGCCGATCTTCACGGCCATCTCGGCCAGGGCGGGCGCCATGAGCGTGATGCCCAGGACGCCCAGCGTTCCCGCGATGAACGAACCCCAGGCGCAGATGGCGAGCGCAGGCCCCGCCCGTCCTTGCCGCGCCATCTGGTAGCCGTCCAGGGTGGTCACGACCGAAGACGCCTCCCCGGGCAGGTTGAGCAGAATCGACGTGGTGGAGCCACCGTACATCGCCCCGTAGAACACCCCCGCCATGATGATGATGGCGGCCGTGGGCTCCATCTTGATCGTGATCGGGAGGAGTAGTGACATGGTGGCGACCGGGCCGAGGCCGGGCAGCACCCCGATGGCCGTCCCCACGAAAACGCCCATGAAACACGCGAGGAGGTTGTGCGGGGCGAGGCTCACCGAGAAGCCGAAATAGAGGTTTGCGAATAAATCGCCCATCAGAACCCCAGCAGGCCGCGGGGGAAGTGCACGTTCAACGCCTTGACGAAGAGGGCGAAGGCCGCCGCCGAGGCGACCGCCGAGATCAGCAGGCCCCGCAGGAGGGACTGGCGGTCGATGACGAGCCAGCAGAACGCCATGAAGATGAAAGTCGCCGCCAGGAATCCGGACACTTCGAGCAGGAGGCCGAAGAGCGCCGTGCCCGCCATGACGGAGAAAACCCGCCTGTACCCGGCGAGCGTGAATACAGCTTCGGTGGACGCCTCATCCTCCGGGCTTTGACGGAGGTGCCGCGTCATCAGGTAGAGCGATGTCGCCGCCAGGCCGGCGCAAATCCAGAAAGGGAAAAATCCCGGTTCGGGCCGGTTGACGCTCCCAAGACCGAGCCGGTGGGCGAACCAGCCCATGAGCAGTGATACGGCGAGCAGCGCCGCGGGAGGGGCAATCCTGCGCATGAGGCCCCCTCTATTTTTTCTTGATGCCGACGGCCTTCATGATCTCCTTGGAAGTCTCGTGGTCCTGGCGGGCGAGCTTCTTCGCGCCCGCCCCGTCCACGAATTCCACCCGGAAGCCCGCCTTGTTCAACTTTTTCACCACCGCCGGATCACCTGCGGTCTTCTTGAGGGCGGCGGACAGCTTGTCGAGAACGGCCCTGGGCGTTCCCTTCGGCGCCCACAGTCCGGCCCACAGGCCGATGCTCGCACGGCCGAGTCCCTTTTCCTTCAAGGTTGGAATCTTGGGGAACTTGGGGTCCCGCGCGTTGTCCGTGATGGCCAGGCCAACCAGCTTGCCCGCGCGGATGAGCGCCTGCATCGCGCCGAAGCCGCCCGCGGAGAAATCCACGTGGCCGCCCAGGGCGGCGTTCCGCGCAGGTCCTGAGCCCTTGTAGTGCACCGGCGTGGCTTTCAGGCCCTGCATGGCGAGGATGGCCGCCATGGTGAGGTACGGCGCGGTCGGCGCTCCACTCGTGCCGTAATTCAGCTTTCCGGGGTTTTTCTTGATGTAGGCGAGAAGGCCGTCGAGGTTCTTCCAGCGCATGTCGGGCTTGGAGACGATGCCCGTCGCGCCGAAGGCGTACGCGCCGATGTACTCGTAGTCGTCCAGCCCGAAGGGCAGGGTGCGCAGCGCCGTTCCCACGGTGAGGGGCGCGGACATGGTGGAGAGAATGGTGTAGCCGTCCGGCTTGGCCTTCTTCACGTAGGTGTAGGCGATGGCGCCGCCCGCGCCGGGCTTGTTGACGAGCTGGATGGCGCCGCCGAAATTCTTCTGGAGCGCGGGATGGATGATGCGGATGGTGGTGTCTCCCGGCCCTCCCGGCGGGAAGGAGATGATGAACTGTACGGGGTAGCCGGGATAATTTGCGGAATGCGCGCTCTGGATCGGCAGGCAGACCAGCGCAACGACGAACAGGAACAGCAGCGAACGACGAGGCATGACGTTTTCCTCCATGCTGCAGGAGATTCGGGGAACCGCGCCGCCCCCGCCATATCTCCTGGCTCAGGATCGAAAAAACCTATTACATGCGGATTGTCTTTAGTTTCAGGGAGTATAGCAAAACGGCGCGCCGGGTGTCATCGGGCGGGATGCGTGTCCTGTTTCAAGATCGCCGTCATTTCGGCCACCGACCCTGTAGGGACAGGTCGCGACCTGTCCCTACAACAAACCGCAAATCCTCCCGCATTGATCGGGAATGACGGTGAATCGCTCTTTCTCCCCCCTATCCTCCCAGATACGCGCGCAGGTTATCCAGGCACTCGACCCAGCCGCCCTGGTGCTCGCCGCGCATGTTCTCATCCGGGAATCCCTCGTGCGTGAGGGTAACAGTGGTCTCATCGCCCTGCTGGGTGAAATCGACCCTCACGAGGGTTTCGGGGTAATCCCAATCCCCCCGCTCCCAGCGGAAGGTGAAGACGAGACGCTCAGGGGGCCTGATTTCGACGAACGCCCCGTTCAGGTGGAACGACTCACCCTCATCCGTCCGCATCTCGACGCGGTATTTCCCGCCTTCGCTGAAATCCATCTCGACCGAGGGTACGGTGTGGCCTTCCGTCCCCCACCATTTCTTCAGCGCCTCGGCCTCCGTCCACGCGGCGAAGACTTTCTCCCTGGGCGCCTGGAAGGTTCGCTTGATGATGAGCGTGCTTTTCATTTCGATCATTTTCGAGTCTCCGTGTCTGTCGTTTCATCGAGATACCGGGCGAGGGCGTCGAGTCCCTCCTCCCAGAACCGTTGGTGGAAATCGAGCCATTCGGACGCCTCGCGCATCGCTTCGGCCTTTAAGCTCAGACGATGGACGCGGCCTCTTTTTTCCCTGTGGATCAGGCCGGCGCGCTCCAGGACGCGCAGGTGTTTCGAAACCGCCGGCAGGGAAATATCGAACGGCGCGGCGAGGCCGGTGACGGTCGCTTCTCCCCGGGAGAGACGCGATAGTATCGCCCTTCTCGTGGGGTCCGAGAGCGCGGAAAAAGTGGCGTCGAGACCTGCTGCGTTCATGGGTCGGCATGACCTCCTTGTTCAGTTGGGCCGAACTCTCCTGTTCGGGGTTGTTGAAAAAGCCCCCTGACAAGGGAGGTTGGGGGGTTCGGGGTTCGTGCCCGAAAGCGGTCTCCCACTCGCCCTCTTGCCTTAAAAAGCAACCCCCCTGTCCCCCCTTATCAGGGGGGTAAAGGCGATGCCTCCCGACAAGGGCATTTTCAACAACCCCCTCCCGGTCGGCTTCGATCTAAAACGCCCAGCCGAATCCGGTGATGAATCCACGCAGATAGCAGATCTGCCCGCAGTGCTGGTGATAGTCGCTGGCCACCCTTCCCAGGTATTCCCCGGTTTTGATGGCGCCTCCCCCGATGTCGGTGATTTCCCGTTCGAGGTCCTCCGCCGAAAGTGATTCCAGGACCGGAGTCGTCTTTGCCCGAACGGCGTTGGCGTAGCCGATGACATTTTCTTTCGTGCATTTGAGGCGCATCACCTGCTCGAGCGAATCTCCGAATCCGATCTGTTTCGGCTCGGGCGCCATATCGAATTTCTCGTGCCATTTTTCAGATATCCAGACCTGCTCCTCACAGGCTATCGCCGCCATGGCGCAGTCCTCGACCCTCGTCTTGTGCCACATCAGCCAGCCGATGGGGTTGTCCTGGTCGCTGGGCCGTTTCATGAGGTCCTCATCCGTGAGGCCCTTCAGGGCCCGCTTCACGAGACCGTCGCTCATCTCGAAGGTGAAGGCGATCATCTGCGCTCCGTTCATGGGAAGCTCCTGTCGTTGAGTAGTGCGTGAAATGATTTAACGATGAACCATATAACTCCCGGCTTCTGGCTCCATGCTTGTCAGATGAGTTTCTCTTCGCGGTGGATGAAGCCGATGCAAAGGCCGAACACGCCGAATTGGAGCGCGAGATAGAGCGTTTCCATGAAGACAAACGCCGTCGCGCCCGCCACCTCCTGCTTGGCGACGAAGGCGAGCACGTGAGAAGTCCAGAAGAAGGCGCCCGTGATGCAGGCGAACCTGATCCCTCGCCGGAAACTGCCTCCCGCAGGCTTCAGCATCGGAAACAGGGCGGAAAGCAGAACCCCCTGAAGCACGATGCTCAGCAGACCGAGGAGAAAATCCGGCTCCCCCTCGAAGTAGCCGAACGATTCGTATCTCTCCTTGAAAAGCAGCACATGCCAGACCACGGCGAGAAAGAACGTGCAGATCGTGTAGGCGGCGGCTCCCAGGATCAGCTTCTTTGCGCCCATCATCACGCCCCCGTGCCCGGATGAAAGGGAGATGCCTCGTCCGCAATTGACGCGGCGGGAGGCGGTTTTCTCTCCAGGTTGTTTCTTGCATCGATGATTCTGCCCGGTAAGCCGGATACGATTCTTGCTCCGCTCATGGAATGCTCCTGTTGTGAGGAGTTATGAAACGACTTAATGATTAACCATCTGGTTAAATATATGTCATTCCGAACTTTCAGTCAACACGCTGCTTGGATAGGATTTGCGATCGCCCGCCTTGTCGGGGAGCGGGTTATGGGCCATGCTTGCGTGGTGTCCGCCTCGCCGCCCGAGGACCGAGACGGGTGAGTTCATGAAATCGTTTCTCATGAGACCCCTGGCCTGGATGGTCGCCATCGCCCTGCTGCCCGCCTGCTGGGGGGCGGCGCTCGCGTTCGGCGAGAATCTCCCGGCGGCATTTTTCGCGGGCGGCGGGGGTTCATATCTGCTCGCTCCCGAGGGCTGGGCCTTCATCGCCGGCGCCTGCGCGTACGCCGTCTGGCATCGGATCAGGCCGCCGGAATTTCTCTACGCCTTCGCCCACGAGTTCACGCATATGGCCTTCGCCCTGCTCACGGGGAAGAAGGTGCGTTCGTTCGAGGTGAACCGCGGGAGCGGGAAG
>WTGD01000422.1 GCA_011523725.1 Nitrospinota bacterium | reverse complement strand
GCCCCGCCCCGTGCCGTATGAAGTCGACCTTCAGCAGGCACCTTGGTTCCAGGATTGGGCTGCGTTGCTGGGTGTATCGCCCGTGGAGTTTTCCTCCATCTTCGTCAAGTTATGCTACGCGGGACTGTTCGTCATCGTACTCTTCGCCCTGTTGTGGCTCTCCGAACGGGCGCTCCATTCCCCGTGGGGCCGGATGATGCGCGCCATCAGGGACAACGAACTCGCAGCCTCCGCCATGGGCAAGGACGTCACGGGACGCCATCTGCAGGTGTTCATCCTGGGCTCGGCGGTGGTCGGCGTCGCCGGGGCCATGCTCACCACCCTGGACGGGCAGTTCACGCCCGCTTCCTATCAGCCGCTTCGCTTCACTTTCATCATCTGGGTGATGGTCATCGTCGGCGGTTCGGGCAACAACCGGGGCGCGGTTCTGGGCGGTTTCGTGATCTGGTTCTTCTGGGTCGAGGCGGAACCCATCGGCTTGTGGGCCATGGAACTACTTGCTTCGGGTCTCGCGCAGGACAGCCCTCTGCGTCGGCACCTGATGGAAAGCGCGGCCCACATGCGTCATGTGGTCATGGGAGTAATCCTGTTGCTGGTGCTGCGCTTCAATCCCCGCGGCCTGATTCCCGAAAGATAGTCCACATCCGAATAGACCCGTGAACCGCCGGGCGCGCGGGTACTCTGAATGCGTGGCTTCATGCTCTGTTGGAGGATGTTCATCCGGGGTGGTGCGAGGCGGTTTTACTCAAAAGTGTTCGAAAGTTAATGGGCCGCACCGGTTTTGTTATGACGACTCGCTGTGCTAACGTCGGATTGATGATCGCCGATCGGCGATCATTCACATATCGGGTCGCTAGCTCAACTAGGCAGAGCAACGGACTCTTAATCCGTGGGTTCGGGGTTCGATTCCCCGGCGACCCACCAGCTTTTGCGTTTATATGGGAGAGTCGGTTCCGGATGAAAACGCTTGCCCTCATCATTTTGGTCGTGGTCGTTCTCATTTTTGCAGGGAAGATTCTGCTGAAGGACCCCTTTGGGATTTACCCCAAGAAATAACCCTCCTTTTTCCGTTATCGGCCCGGAGTATTCCCTTTGTTTTCTCTGCGTGGTCGGTCACTGCTTCGTCCGCACTTCACGTCTGCTTGTTAACTTTCAGCACCAAAATGAACGGGATGACGAAAATGAAACTCCATCCCATGATCCAATAGATGTCGTTGTAGGCGAGCATGGTGGCTTGTTTGTCGATGGTCTGCTCGATGAGGCCCATCGCCTTGGTTTGCGCGGTGTGTGGGTCGATTTGCTTGCGGACGAGCATATCCGATAGCGTTTCTTTGTATGAGAGGAACGTGGCGTTCGATTCGGTGATGTTTCCCACCATGTTCACGCGGTGAAGGGCCGTGCGGCGTTCCAGAAGTATCGCCATGACGGCGAACCCCAGGTTGCCGCCCAGGCGGCGCGCCAGGTTGTAGAGGCTCGTGGCGGAGTTGATATCGGTCACTGCGGTGGTGCTGAAGGCGACGGTCGTCAGGGTGACGAAGACGAAGGGCATGCCAAACCCCAGAATGACGAGACGCGACACCATGTCCCAATAGTCTGTCTGCAACGAGAGCCCCGACATCAGAATCAAGGACGTCATGGCCAGCGCGACGCCGCTACACATCAATATCCTGTAATCCACAAGATTGTACAGGTGGCCCACGATGGGCATCATGCAGAACAGGGCGATACCCCTTGGCAGCATGACGAGGCCGGTTTCATACGGTCCGTGATCGAGCAGGTTTTGCAGAAATTGCGGCAGGATGAAGGTGGTTCCGAACATCACGATTCCGAAGATCAGCACCACGAAGCACGAGGCACTCAGGTTCAGGTTCAAGAGAACCCTGAAATCGACGATGGGTTCTTCCGTCTTGAGCTCCCAGAGGACCAGCACCGTCAAGGTAATGATGGTGAGTATCGTCATCACGATGATGAAGTTCGAATCAAACCAGTCCTCATCCTGTCCGCGCTCCAGGACGATCTGAAGCGCGGTGAGGCCGATTCCGATGAGGATGATGCCCATCCAGTCCACCTTGTTGATTCCGCGCTTCATATGGGGCGGGTCGTACACGTAGATGGAGACGAGGGTGAGCCCCACGGCGGCGACGGGCACGTTGATGTAGAAAACCCATGGCCAGCTCAGTGATTCCGTGAGCCATCCGCCCACCACCGGACCCATCGCTGGCGCAATCACCACGCCCGCTGCGAACATGGCCATCGCCCAGCCTTGTCTGTTCGGCGGATAGGTTTCACGCAGTATCGCCTGCGCGACGGGGATGAGCCCGCCGCCGCCGAGCCCTTGCAGGATGCGGTAGGCGAGCATCTGGGTGAAGGTTTGCGAGGTGCCGACGAGAATCGACGCCAGTGTGAACAAGACGAAGGAGACGAGGAAGTAGCGCTTACGTCCCAGCAGGGTGCTCCACCACGCCGACATGGTGATCGTGATGATCTGGGCGATAGTGTAGATGGTCGCCACCCAGGTGATGGTGGACAGATCGACGTTGAACGAACCGCGCATGTGCGGCATCACCACGTTGACGATGCTTGCGTCCATCACGGAGATGAACGCGGCTGACACGACAGCGAGCGTGATCATAGCGCGGTTGAAAGGGGAGGGATAACTTATCTGCGAGGCGGCTTCCCCTCCGCTGCCGGGAGCGGAAAAAGTTGATTTTTCGTTCAAGGGTTCTGGTTTTGTGGTTTTTTATTTATCGGATATGCCAGCAGGCGGGGACCGCGCCGTATCTTCGTGTCCACGGTCACGTAGGCGGACATGCCGACCAGAAGCGGAAAGTTCGGGGAAGGTCTTTCTTCCAGCAATATCTTCACGGGAACGCGGCGGGTGACCTTCACCCAGTTGCCGGTAGCGTTCTCTGGCGGTAGGAGGGAGAAGGTTTCACCCGTGCCCGAATACAGACTTGCGACGCGGCCCTTGAATGTTCGGTTCGGGTAGGCGTCGAGAACGATTTCCGCGGGTTGGCCCACATGGATGCCTTCGAGTTTGATTTCCTTGAAACTCGCGCGAATGTATGCCTTCTCGAGTTGAACGATGAGCAGCAGGGGACGCCCGGGCTGCACGTAGGTTCCCGGATCGACGGACTTCTCCACGTAGCCGGACACCGGCGCGCGGACCTCGGTATAGGAGAGGAGAAGCTCTTTTTCCTGATAGGCAGCCTGGGCTTCTTCAAGTTCCGCCTTTAGAGAATCGGCGTCATGGCTTTTCACGCGCCGGGAGCGATCCTCGTTTTCGGCCAGCGCCACGGCGGCTTGCGCCTCTTCGATCTGGTTGACGATAGCCGCGACTTTGTTTTCTTCTACGTTGAGCGCGGCCTGGGAGGCGTCGTAATTCGCCTTGGCGACGTTATGAGAAGCGCGCGCGAGAGCTAAATTCTCATCCGAAATGATGTGCTGACCGTGCAGGCGCAGTTTTCTGTTCAAATCCTCACCCGCCTGTTTCATCGTGGCCGCATGGGCGCGCGCTTCGTTTTTCCTTTGAACGAGCAGAGCACGGGCTGAGCGGAGAGTGCGCCTCAGAGTCTCGAGACGTGCGCGTGCTTCCTGTTGGAGACCGCTGGCGCGGCCCATGGAGTGAGTGACGGATTCTTTGCTCGCTTCATACTTCGCGCGGGCGACGGCCACGGCGGCCTTGGCTTTTTGGAGGGCCACCTCATGACGCCGCTTGTCCAGGACGACGAGAAGATCTCCTTTCCGGACCGCCTGGTTGTCCTTGACCAGGAGTTTTTTCACCACGCCCGCGATTTCGGTGCTCACCGGCGTCAACGTGCTCTGGACGTAGGCGTTGTCCGTCGAGACGAATCGCTCCCAGTGCTGCCACCAGAAATATCCCGCCTCGGCGGCGAAGAACAGGCCCACGCCGAGGGCCAGGAATAGGAGGAACTTTCTGACGAAAGAGAGTGTAAAGTGCTTTTTCCGTGGCCGACGCTTTTTCCCGGCCGGTGATCCTTTTCCCCTTTGGGAAGG
Source organism: Nitrospinota bacterium (assembly GCA_011523725.1). Lineage (GTDB taxonomy): Bacteria > UBA8248 > UBA8248 > UBA8248 > UBA8248 > Bin107. Next base: position 1,070 of record WTGD01000422.1, on the reverse strand, counting down.
ACTGGAAAGGGAGGGATTATCCCCATCTGGCGGTTTGTCCGTCATCACTGAGGTCCAAGGTTCGATGAACGCGCCGATTTGTCAATAAGCGCCGATATCCGAGGGTAACCCGCCTAAATTACAGCAAATAATGCAGTTTTGTCATTGTGGTCGGCAAAAAATGACGCTGAGGTGAGTCCACGTTTGCGCGTGTGTCCTGAAGCCTCGGTGCGCTTATAATCCTCATGGGTGGTGATCAGAGAAACCAAGGGAGAGCCCATATGTTCGCCGTAGCGGCGGCCCATGAAAAAGCGGTGGAAGCGGGTTTGCGCGTCATGGAAGAAGGGGGGGACGCCTGCGATGCGGCGGTGGCGGTCTCCCTGGCCTTGGGGGTGGTCGAGCCTTTCTATTCCGGTCTGGGTGGCGGTGGCGTGGCGCTCATCTGGCGCGAGGAGGAGAAAAAAGCCAGATTCGTCGATTTCAGCAACGAGTGTCCTCTCGGTATGGAGCCCGGCATTTTCAATTGCAATGTAAACGGCGAACACATCGGCCATGCGCACAGCCGGGGTCATCATTCCATCCTGATTCCGGGGTTGCTACGAGGACTTGAGGCGATTCATAGTGAATTCGGGCGACGGCCTTGGGGAGAATTGTTTGCGAGTGCAATCCGGCTGGCGGATGAGGGTTTCGAGGTCGGTTGGTTCTACCGCTTGCAGCAGAAGGAGGCGCGCTTTCAGGAGCTTTGTGCCGCGTACCCCGAACTCGGGAGAATCCACACGGTATCCGGCGAACCGCTTGCCGAAGGCGCGCTCTTGCGCCAGCCTGATTTGGCGGGAACGCTTCGCGAGATAGCGGAAAAAGGAGCGGACGCCTTTTATGAGGGCGCGCTCGCAAAGGCCATTGTGGATGAGGTGAGGAGCGGTGGCGGTTATCTGGGAGCCTCCGATCTCAAAAACTACCGCGTGCGGTGGATGGCGCACCTCGCCTCGCATTACCGGGGTATACGTTTTCTCACTGCGCCGCCTCCTTCTTCCGGCCTCATCCTGATTCAGATATTGAATTTCCTCGAAGTCCTGCTACCTGAATGGGAT
>WTGD01000334.1 GCA_011523725.1 Nitrospinota bacterium | reverse complement strand
GCGTCCCGGCATGGCCGGCGAGCGCCAGCGGCCCGCGAGCTGCATCTCGACCAGCGACGCGCCTGCGTTCGCCAGGCTCTGCGCGCCCCCCACCCGGAGGCTGTGGCCGCTCACGCGCCCCTCCGCGCCCGCGGCCTTCCCCCACCGGGCGATGATGCCCCGGATGCTCCTGTCCGTCAGGCGCCCGGGCCGGAGCCGGCCCCCCTTGTACACGGGCCGGAAGAGCGCCCCCTCCTCGAGACCCGCGCGCGCCAGCCAGGCGCGGATGCGCGCCACGGTCGGATCGCCCAGGTACTGCACGACGCCTTGGCCCTCCTGGTCCGTCTTCGAGCGCCGGATGTGCACCGTCTGCTCCTCGAGGTTCACGTCCTCGATGTCGAGCGCCGCGACCTCCGACACCCGCAGCAGCGCGTCGCTCGCCACCGCCACGATCGCGGCGTCGCGCAGGCCGCCCGGGGTCCCCGTCTCTTCCGCCAGCGCGGCCGCAAGGTCCGCCACCTCCCAGCGAACGCCGGCCACCGTGCCCCGGCCGCGCTCGGACGCCAGGCGCCGGAAGCCCGCCAGGGCGCGCTCCGCCGCGGGACCCACCGGGGAGGAGCGGCCGTGCAGCCTGGCCCGGAACCGCAGCGCCGCCACTGCCATCGCGGCGCAGGCCGCCGAGCGGCCCTTCTCGTAGAGCCCCGTGATGTAGGCCGCCACACCGGCGTCGGTCTCGGGATGGCCCGAGCTCTCGAAGCCGCGCAACGCGGCCTCGTAGGCGCGGCGCGTGTTCTCGGCGAGCGAGGCGCGCATCAGATCAGTCGCCGTCCGCAGCGAACCGACGCGCGGTGGTTGGTTTTCGTCGGGTTTTTCCGGGAAGGAGGGTCTCCCCGGCGTCGCAGGCCTTTCCATGATTCTCCGTGATCCATCGTTTGTCAGGCGCCCTGAAGTTCCGGCGGCGACTGCATCCATGGGGCTGCCCTCTCAGCCCCGCGTCATCATAATATATTAGGCCAGCGAGTGTAAATCGCCCACAAAAAACATTCACTTTTTAAGCTGATAATTATTATTATCAGAAAATATAACACCTCTCAAGATCATGTCAAGCGCAATTCCGGGGTTCCCGGAGGGATTTCGGGCGGGATTTTACGTCTTTTTCCGCCCGTTTGCGGCCCAGATGCGCCCTTAAACGGGTCTCCCGGCGCAGAACGGGGCTTCTGGTGTCCCGTAATAATAATTAGCGGCGAACAGGCCGGGTGCGAGGTGGCCGGAAGATACTCGCCTTTGGGAAGCCGAAGAAGGTGGGCGCATGCCGCAGGGATTCGCCTCTCGCGGAACCGCCGGCCCGGACGATGCGCGGGCGAGCCCCCGCATTCCGGGCGGCCCGACATACGAACAATCGATTTGTGGAAGCCCATATATCGAGAACGAAAGGAGGTTAAACGGAGAAAGCCGGAAATTCACGGAAAATCCCTTTTTCTAATGTTTTCAGGAGGACTCACTCAATGACGTTCAGAGAGAAATCGATAACCAGGCTTTACGCTTTCGCGCTGGCGGCCGTGTTCGCCCTCGTGCTGGCGGGCTGCGGTGGAGGTGGCGGGACAGCCGACACGCCGGATCCGGGTACGACGCCAGAGATGTGTCCGGAGGGTCATACCGGCACACCCCCGAACTGCATGAGCCCGGAACAGGTAGAGGCTGCGGCCTTGGCCGCAGCGAAGGCAGCAGCGGCGACAGCCGCGACCAATGCGGCTTCAGCGGTTGCTGCCGTGATGGATAACAGTGAACTTGCCCCTGAGGCTTATGCGAGTGCTCAGGCAGCAGTGGCGGTGGCGAATCAAGCGAATAGCGCTGCGCAGGCAGCCACTACCTCAGCGGCAGCGCAAGCGGCTCAGGCTATCGCCGAATCTGCGGCGTCTGATGCAGCCATGTATGCCGGAATGGTTACAGCGGCAAAGAACGCGGCGGATGCGAAAGCCGCGAGAATGGCTGCAAATGCCGTGGTCAAGACGAAAGAGGACGCCATTGCGGCCGAAGCCGCTCAGACGACCGACGCCGGTCTCGGCGGCACAGGTACGCCAACGACAACGGATGGGTCCGAGGGTGAGTATACCTTGTCCATTAGCCGCGACCGCATGGCGACTAAAGTATCAATTACCGTGGAGGGCGCTACGAACGACGACGACGAGATGTTCATGCAGGCCATGGACCTGGGCAGCGGACGCACCATGCACACGCGCAAGATGAAAGCGGATGACATGGGCAACGTAGTGGAAGAAGTCGTGATCGTCAGCACCGACATCGAAGCGCCCACGGCGGTGGAGTTTGCGAAGTTTGAAAATGCAGCCGGAACGGCGACTCAAGCGCTGGACGCCAACCCCAAAACCACTGGTGGCACCGACTTTCAGTCCTTGGCCATAGTCACAGGCGGTTCCCCTGGAAGTAATATTAGCCTTGGGAATGTGCGCGGACCGTCCGCCGCTGCTCCCGGGGGTACGCAGGTCATCACGTATACGGACAATGCGGATACGGAGGACGTGAACGAAAGAAGATTCACAGGCACCTACAACGGCGCGGATGGCACGTACATCTGTACCGGCACCAGCGACTGCACTGCCACGACCAACGACAAGGGTGCGGTGACGGCGATGGGAGGTGACTGGACGTTCACTCCCGCCGAGGACGCTATGTCCGATCAGCCGGATTACGACTACTACCACTACGGTTTCTGGCTGAAGAAGACGACGGACAAAGACGGCGTGCTCACCTACAACGAGGTCGAGACCTTCGCGGGTTCGTCGCTTGTTGTGGCGACAAACACTGTTGAAGGCACCGCTAGCTACGCGGGCGGCGCGACGGGCGTGTATGTGAAAAACGTGTACAACTCCGACCGCACGCTCGACACGGCCTCCTCCGGCCACTTCACGGCGGACGTCAACCTCATGGCGTACTTTGGCGGTAATGACGTGGCGGTCAACAAGCAGAATAGCATCGAAGGAACCATCGACAAATTCATGCTGTCCGGCGGCGAGGATGCGAGCGGCTGGAGCGTGGATGTGGCAGCCGACATCAGCGCCGCCGCTCTCGCAGCCGGAGGAACGGCCAAGGGCGGTGGAGCCAGTAATGGGTCTATCACCGGAACCTTCTACGGCGACGATTCCATGGATGTCGACGGTACGGATACTCCCATCGGGCACAAAGTCCTGGTCGGCGAGTTCAACGCCGAGTTCACGGACGGCTCCGTTGCCGGCGCGTACGGCGCAAGAAGGCAGTAAAGAAGTAAGAGCAAGACGCCTCAGGCTCCCGGGGCCAAGCCCGAAGGCCAAGGCGGGCGAAGGAAAAGGAAGAAGAGTGGAAAAGGGGGTCGCCCGTTGGTTGCTTCCTCGTGATGAAGCAAACTGTACCGCTCCTTGCTATGAGTTTGAGTCCTCGAGCCGGGAACGGGAACAACGGGCAGCCCCCACTCGCGCTTCACGCAAGCAGGCCGACACCCCGATTCGGCCTGCACCTCAGGGGTTGTGTCGCAGCAACTCCCGCCCCTGGTCAGCCTTTCGAGGGGTGTCGGCATCTCTCCAACCGGGTCGGCCGGGTCAGGCTCCTTTTTCCCCGATTCTACCAGACTCGTTCTTTCCCTTCCTGCCCCGAGCGGATGCGATGGTTTTGAGCCGGACAACCCCGAGGAGGGGTTGTCCCGCCCTCCGTGGTTGCCCGGCTTCGCAAAATGAGATGGGGTTGTAGGGGCGGTTCGCGAACCGCCCCTACGGTTTCGTTTTCCAGGTTTCTGTAGCGGACAGGCCTCTGCGCCTGTCCGGTGCCGCGACCTGTCCCTACAGCGCGGTTACGGGTTTCGCCCTTGAGCGGCATTGCCAACCGACGAGAGAGAAGAGAACCACTCCTCAAGGGGGGAGTGAATTTCAAAAGCGTCCGTGAACCCCCCAACCCCCCTTGACAGGGGTCAAACGCGACCGAGGAAGGAGCGTTTGTATCGAGGGACGGACTCTTTCGCTTTCGTCGGGTTCGCTCAGCCGGTTCGCTCGATGAGCGCGCGCAGGGCCATGCGGCTCTCCGCCTGCTCGTCGATGAGTTCACGCAGGGCCATGCGGCTTTCCGCCTGCCCGTCGATGAGCACGCTCAGGGCCGCCATCGATTCCTCGTGCCGGCGGATGTCTCCCTCCTCCCTGCGGCGGGATTCGGCCATCGACTCGTCGTGCTTGGCCATCGACTCCTCGTGCCGGCGGATGTCTCCCTCTTCCCTGCGGCGGGACTCGGCCATCGTCTCCTCGTGCCTGCGCGTGGAGTCGGCGGCGCGCAGGTCGGCGCCCCTGGCCATCTCCCGGATGCCGTAGTAGATGAGCGCGAGGCCGCCGAAGGCGGCGACGAGGCTCAGGTAGGCGGCGATGAGGTTGAGGTGTTCATACGTCGACATGCGCATCTCCCCGGAGTCGGGTCGATTGGAATCCTCGCTTTGACCGATACTATAAGAAAGGAGGCCGCGCTTCGTCAAACGCGCGCGCCGGGGCTGTGGAGAAAGGCCCCGCCGGGGAGCGTCGCTTTTACCCCCCTGTCAAGGGACTGTTGAAAAACCCCTGTCTGTGCCTCCCCCCGCAAACCGCCAACGCCTCTTTCCTCACCCTGAGTAGCCGCCGGAGGTCAAACGCGACTGAGAAAGGAGCGTTTGTACCGGGGGACGGACTATTTCGCTTTCGTCGGGTTCGCTCAGCCGGTTCGCTCGATGAGCGCGCGCAGGGCCATGCGGCTCTCCGCCTGCTCGTCGATGAGTTCACGCAGGGCCATGCGGCTTTCCGCCTGCTCGTCGATGAGTTCACGCAGGGCCATGCGGCTCTCCGCCTGCCCGTCGATGAGCGCGCTCAGGGCCGCCATCGACTCGTCGTGCCTGGCCATCGATTCCTCGTGCCTGCGGATGTCTCCCTCCTCCCTGCGGCGGGATTCGGCCATCGATTCCTCGTGCCGGCGGATGTCTCCCTCTTCCCTGCGGCGGGATTCGGCCATCGTCTCCTCGTGCCGGCGGTCGGATTCGGTCATCGTCTCCTCGTGCTTGCGCGTGGAGTCGGCGGCGCGCAGGTCGGCGCCCCTGGCCATCTCCCGGATGCCGTAGTAG
>WTGD01000440.1 GCA_011523725.1 Nitrospinota bacterium | reverse complement strand
ATCATGGACAAATGCCTCCAAAATCTGGAGGAGGCGAAAACCGGTTTCCTGGAAATCGTCGGAGATGCGGCCCGTCCTGCGGTCTGGAGCGTGGTCTGACCGGAAATTCTGGAGATGCACCGTGAAAATCGAAGAGCACATGGCCAAAGCCGAGCGGTTCGTGCAATCGCTGAAAAAACTCGACCCTCAGAAGGATTTCGAGGCGGTGATGTGGGGCCGCATGCACATCTGCTCGAACTGGATGAACGCCGCCCTTCACGCAAAGGGGGTTATCTCTGAGAACGATGACGTTGCGCATACCTGGTATCTCTTCGAATACGGCGACCATGATTTCCTGGAGGCCAATATAGACGAAGAGACACGGCGGGCTCTCACCGAATTGGCGGTGTTCGAGAGCCTGCGAACGACGCACGTGCGCGGCCCTGCCACCTATGGCTCCGAGGTATGCGAACTATCCGAGAGAGCCTACAACCACCTCAAGGAGTTTACGGAGAATGCCATTGCCGCCATGAGTCCGGGCGCTTAGATAAGAATCGAGGTTTTGGTCAGAAACGTCCCATTCAAGGATGGAAACCATCCTGCTCTCATGAGGGAGGGGAAACTGATGCTCAAAAGGACTTGTCGCCAGCATTCTGCATGGATAGTGGTCAGCGTTACTCTGTTCGCATTTGTGTTGGCGGCGCCCCCACAGGTCGAAGCCGCGAAAAAAACGGTCAAACTCGGGGCCGCCACCGTCGCCAGCACACTCTACGTCATGGCGGGCGCCCTTGCGGACGTCTTCAATCGCAAGAACAAGGACTACTCCCTGAACGTCACCCTGGGCGGGGGGAAGTCCAACCCCCAACTGGTGGGGGTGGGCAAGTCCGACATTGCCTACAGCTACACGTATTACGTGGGAAACGCCATCGCAGGGGAAAAACCGTACAAAAAAAAGTACCCGAACCTCAGGGCCATGGTATGGCTCTACACGTCCGCCGTTCATTTCATGGCGGCGCCGGAACTGGTCGAGAAAGGAATCAATTCGTTCGAGGATTTCGTCAAGAAGAAACCCAGGGCCGGAATCACCATCGGGAAGAAAGGGACGGGAACCTACAACATTGCGACCTACCTTTTGAAGGAGTACGGAACTTCGACCGATGCGCTCAAGAAAGCCGGCGTCTCGGTCCGCCTCGGCGGAGGCCGCGCCATGATGCGTTTCTATCAGGACAAGCACGTGGATTTCGTCTTGTTCCACACCGGCCCCGGAAACGGGCTGATCAAACAAGCGGCCCTGCGGCGCCCCATCAATTTCACCGGGGTCACAGCGGGCATGCGGCAGAGGCTGGAAAAATTCGGCCTGGTCGAATCGATAGTGGACGCAAATACCTATCCCGGCCAGAAGAAACCCCTCGATACTTACGGACTCCGAACGATCATTTTCACGAGAGGGGATCAATCGCCCGACCTGATCTACAAGGTGACCAAAACCGTTTTCGAGAACAAGGATTATCTGAAGGGCGCCCACAGGCTTTACGGTTTCCTGGAGCCCAAACGTTCTGTGAAAAACATGAAAGGCGTTCCCATGCACCCCGGCGCAGCCCGTTATTACAAGGAAGTGGGGGCGATGTAACCTGAGATATCATAGATTCATGACGCATAAGGAATGTCGGGCGCCGGGGATTCCGGCCATTTTCCCGGCGCCCGTTTCCGCATAATTCCGGAAGGCGTTCCGCATGGTCAGCCAAGGCGCAAATTTTCCTCCCAGGGGATTCGCCGGCTATCTGCTCGCGCTGGTCGCGATAGGCATGTCCCTCACGGAAATCTACCTTGCCGTTACTGGCGGGATGGATGCGATTTTCGAGCGGCCGATGTTTTATATGGCCGCCGCCGCCATCATCTTCCTCGTTTCCCCGTCGAAAAAAACCGAAACCACCTCGCCGCAGTGGAGCAGGGGCATCGTCACCCTCCTCGGCGTCGCCGCCGTGGTTTCCGTGGCCTGGCTGCTCTGGGAGTTCGACCGGCTGCTCGAACGCACCCGGTACGTGGACGACGTGCTGCTCACGGACGTCGTCTTCGGAATCGTTTGCATCGTTTTGGTTCTCGAGGCCACGCGCAGGGCAATCAATCTGACCCTGCCTCTGATCGCGCTTTTCTTCCTGGTCTACACCTACTTCGGGCCCTGGATGCCGTGGGAGTTCAAGCACGGCGGCATCGGTTTCCTGGACATCATCGACCATTTCTACATGACCGACGGGGGCCTTTGGTCCGCGCCGATGTACGTCTTCGTCAACTACATGTTCCTCTTCATCCTGTTCGGGGCCGTGCTCGATGCTTCGGGCGCCGGGAAGATATACATCGACTTCGCGTTCCTGCTGACCGGACGCATGCGGGGCGGGCCCGCCAAGGCGGCCGTGGTGGCCAGCGCCCTCTCGGGAACCATCTCGGGAAGCGCCACCGCCAACATCGTCACCACGGGCACCTTCACCATCCCCCTGATGAAGAAGATGGGGTATCGCCCCCACATCGCGGGGGCGGTCGAGACGGCGGCTTCCACCGGCGGCCAGATCATGCCTCCCATCATGGGGACGGCGGCGTTTCTGCTCGCCGAGTTCACCGGCACTTCCTATTTCACCATCATCAAGATATCGGTCATCCCGGCGCTGCTCTATTTTATGTCCGTTTTCGTGTTCGTGCATCTGGAGGCGGCGAAAAACGACATCCGCGGGCTGAGCTGGGAGGATCTTCCCGACATCCTGAATACGATAGCGCGCGCGCTCGTCTTCCTCATCCCGCCGGCCGTCCTGATATATTTCATGGTAGCCGGCAGGTCGGTGCAATACGCCGGCGTATCCGGAATCATCGCCACCATTATTTCGATGATGTTGCTGGGAACGGTCGAGTATATCTACGAGGGCGTTCAGGAGCGCCGATTTTCCGCGAGGCGCGCTCTCGATTATTTGAGAAGCGGATCGGGCAAACTCGTCCGGGCACTGGTTCGGGGAGCGCAGCAGTGCGCCCCAATAGCCGCCGCCTGCGCGACTGCGGGCATCATCATCGGGGCGACGACGATCACGGGGCTGGGGCTCAAATTCTCCTCTATCGTCGTCTCCGCTTCCGGGGGAAGTCTCTTCCTCGGGATCATTCTGGTCGGGGTGGCTTCTTTCGTTCTGGGGATGGGCCTTCCGAGCAGTTCCGCCTATATCGTTCTGGCGACGATGGCGGCTCCCGCCCTCATCGACCTGGGCGGCATGAGCGCCGTCACGGCCCACATGATCATCTTCTGGTTCAGCCTGGACAGTTGCTACACGCCTCCTGTCTGTATCCCTGCGTATACCGCCGCCGCCATCGCCGAGGCGGACCCGATGAAGACCGGCTGGACTTCCTTCAAGGCGGCGAAAGGCCTGTATGTGATCCCCTTCCTTTTCGCCTATTCCCCCGCCATTCTGCTGAACGGCAGCCTGGCCGAGATCATCCTGGTTACTTTGACGACCGGCATCGCGCTTGCCGCGGGCATGGCCGGTCTCAGCGGATATCTGATCGGGAGGGCAACCTGGGCCGAGAGAGGAGGGCTTCTCCTCGGCGCGTTTATGATGCTCTGGCCTGCGCTCGCCATACAAGGTTCCGGATTCGTCTTGTTGGCGATTCTCGTGATTTTCCAGTTCGCGCGCCACGGTGGATGGACGTTTCAGAAACAATTGCTGGGGGGCAGCGCCCCAAAGAGCGGATGAACAATTCCCCCTAGAGCAGACCGACCACGCGCTCGATTTCTTCTTCGGTGTTGTAGAAATGCGGCGCGAAGCGAAGGGCGTTGTTGCGCGCGCTGGCGAGGATTCTCTTCTCGCGCAATTGCGCCGCCGCCTTGGGCGGATCGGGCGACTCGATGCTCACGATGGCGGCGCGCTGCTCCCAGGGGCGAGGGGTCAGAATCTTCTCCCCTCGCCTCTCCAGCAGCTCCATCAGGTACGTCGTCAACCCCCGCACGCGCTCCTCGATCTGCGCAAGCCCCACATTGCCAAGGAACTCGACCGAGCGGCCGAGGACCCAAAGGCCCAAATAATTTTGATTTCCGATCTCGAACCTGCCGGCGTCCGGGGCCAGTTCGACCTCCATCCGGGGGCGCGCTTCAGGCACCATGCTGGCGCGGGCGAAGAAAGGGGGCGTCATCCCGGGAATCAGGTCTTCGCGGCAATAGAGAAAGCCCGTGCCCGGCAGGCCGAGCAACCCCTTGTGCCCGCCGCAGACTACGATGTCCGCCCCGAGGGCCGGCAAAGATGCCGATAGAATCCCGACCCCCTGAATCGCGTCGGTCATCAAGACGACCCCGCGCTCGCGGCAGGCCGCGCCCAAGGCGGGCAGGTCCACCCGGCAGCCGGTGCCGAAAGTCACGTAGGAGACCGCCACGACGCGCGTTCGCTCATCCATCGCCTCGATGAAGGCCTCTACCGGGGGGTAGCCCTCCCCGCTTCGCACCCACCTGAGTTCAACGCCCCTTTCTTGCAGGCGCTTCAAGGCGTACACCTGGTTCGGGTGGTCCATCTCCGCCTGGATGACGTTGTCCCCCGCCTTGAGATCCAGCGCCTGCGCGGCGATGTTCAGGCCCTCCGACGTATTCTTGATGAACGCGATTGTCCCCGGCTCAACGCCCAGGAGTGCGGCCAGCGAGGCGCGAACCTCCTCCACGCGGAGCCTGGAGAAGGCCTCCCGGCCGCCGAGCTCGTTCATCTCCCGCAGGAAATCAGGGATGGCGTCCTGAGCGCACTGCGGCAAAGGCGCCTTGTTGGCGAGGTCGAGATAGGTCCAATTCCGGGTGACGGGAAATTCATCTCTCAAAGCCGCAAAATCCGGCGCAACCGCCGCCTGTTTTTCGATCATCTGTTTTCTCCCGTCAAAGAAATCGGGGAACCCTGGTTCTGAGGATTATATACAATCTCGCCCGAAGGGGGTTGTTGAGAAAGCACTCCTGGGGACCGTTGCTTTTATCCCTTGGCAAGGGAGGTTCGTGTAGGTCGGACATATATGTCCGACATATATGCGGCCGCGGGACTCCTCGGGCGGCCGCTTTGATGCCTCCACCATGGTCGCCACCCGCTCTTCGGTGGGCGGGATGACGGGCAGCCCGTCCCCCCAGCCCTGT
>WTGD01000142.1 GCA_011523725.1 Nitrospinota bacterium | reverse complement strand
TCCGGTAGCTGATTCCACCCTCGTCGTACACCGAAATCTGGAGAAGCTGCGAGAAATTCTGGGACTTGACGATTTGTTTGCTGTGCAAAAATTGCTGGAGGCGTTGTTTCACACGGAAGCTGTAGAGCGTCAGCGTCGTGGAGAGGCGGGAGAGCTTCGGATACCCGAACTGACCAGCGAGTTTCTGCCCGATGAGCGCCGTGGAAAGGCGGTAGGCCAGATCCGTCAACTCTTCCTGCTCCTTCGGGTCCGTAACCCCCGCAACCGGCGCAATGGCCTGGATCAGCGTGTTCGCCATGACTACCGAATCTTCGCTGGGAGGCGGTTCGCACATGTAGGCGATGTTGTGCTTCCTCTCCGCGTCCGCGCCGTCGGTGTAGAGGATGGTTTCGGGTATTCCCATGAGAAAGCCCGCGTAGCGCCATACGGCGAGAACGCTTTCCTGCTCCTTGATGCTGAAGCTCGTTCCCACGTGTCTCGAGTATCTGAGCAGTTGCATCGAGAAGATAGAGATGGCCAGGCCCAGGTTCGCCGCGCTCAGCGGCGTGCCGAAGGCCTCGAAGTCCCAGTCGCCTGATTTCGCCAGCAGGCTTCTGATGCGCGCGTGCACGAACCGGACGCGCATGGAGAGCTTCCAGCCGTCGCCATCCCTTTGCAGGCCGCCGGGGTAGAATATCTCCATCAGCTGGCGGTTGTTCTGCATGAGCCGCCTCGGGGTCGCCGCCGTTCGCCCGGTCGCGTTGAAGGACTTGGCGATGAGCGTCGAGAAACCCTCCACCAGCACCCCCGTCACGAAAGCGACGAGCATGAGGTCGACGTTGACGTTGAAGCAGCGGACCCCCGGCTCGAAGACTTTATGATCCAGCCAGGCGGGTTCTTCGAAATTCCGGAAGAAATCGCGCAGGGGTTGCGGAGCTTCCTGCAGAACGCGGTCATGCCCTTCGATGCCGGCCTCGATGAACGCGTGCAGATCATAGGCGGGGATGGAGTATATCTCCTCCATCACCGGGTCCAGGAGGGGATCGCCGATGGTGGTGTGCCGGATGTAGAGGTCCGCCAGTTCCTGATCGTGGAGACGAGCCTTTTGCTCGTAGCCTTCAACGTATGCGGACGGTATCTGCATCGCCTCAAGGCCCCCTCGTAAACCCGTTCAGCGTTTCCGTGAATCTCCGGCGGGACAAAAGATCAACCTAACCCAAAGAAACCATGTCCGTCTACTTATTGGGTCTTGCTGACACGGCGACAGGCGAACTTTCGATGAGCCGTTAAAACATCTTCTTGAACCCTCACCCGCAACTATTTGTTTCGGTTTCTTTTATGGTATCTGCACAATTTGTTGAATATACTGTCAAATCCATCCACCGCGCAAGAGATATTTCAGCCGATTCCCGGGTGGTTTCTTCTGACTTCCCCGTTTGTCCACAATCCCGGATGAAGATTCGCTCGCGCCCTTGCGCCCTTTGCCCTCGGGCAAGATAAGCACGCCCCGTCATTTTTTCCGGTCGAGAGCCATCAGCAGGGTCGGCAGAAGCAGGAAATCGGTCAGGAGCGCGAAGACGAGCGTGATCGCCACCATCGCGCCGAGCGCCCTGCTGGCCTCGAATCCCGATGTGGCGAACACCAGAAAACCGAGCGTCAGGACCGCGGTCGTGGTCCATAGCGCATGGCCCACGATTCGAAAGGCGGCGCGCACGGCCGCGGGTGCGGGGAAGCCCATGCGCCGGGCTTTTTGATAGCGGCTCATGAAGTGAATCGTGTCGTCCACGATGATCCCGAAGGCGATGGCCGTCATCACGGAGCCCGCGAGTCCCACCTGGCCGACCAGATAGCCCCACAGGCCGAAGGTCATGGCGGCGGGAATGAAGTTGGGCGCGAGGCTGATGAGGCCCAGCCGCACGCTCTTGAAAACCAGGATCAGCAGGAACGAGATGAGCAGCATGGCGAGAATCGTGCCGCGCAGCATGCCGTGGATATTTCTGAGCGACAGATGCGCGAAGATCATGGCGATGCCCGACGCTTCGGCCGCGAATTCCGGGATGTTCGAACGAAGCCAGGCCTGGGCGCGCGCGTCGAAATCGCGCTGTTCCCGCGAGGAGAGGCTGCTCAGCACGACGGTCATGCGCGTCTTCGATTTCGCGATGTCGATGCGGTTGTTGAGGTCCATCCCGAAGGGAAGCGAGAACTCATAGAGCAGCAGGTATTGCGCGGCGAGTTTCGGATCGTCGGGGAGGCGGTGGTAGGCGTCGTCGTCGCCGTGCATGTTCTTGTTCAGGCGCTTCATGATGTCCGAAAAGGCCTGGACGTGGGTCACCTCGGCTTGTTTCCGGCACCATTCGGCGAAGGCCTCGACTTTCTTGAGGTATTCGGGCTCGGTAATGCCGCCTTCGCGCGCCGCCTCGAGCGTGTATTCCAGGAAAATCATGCCGGTCATGTTCCGGGAGATGAAATCCGTGTCGCGGCGGTATTGATAGCGCTCGTCGAAGTTGTGCGCCCACCGCTCGGTCAACTCGTTGCGGGGAATGCCGCTGATGAGGAGGGCCGCCAGAATGGCGATGGACGGGAGCAGATAGGCGCGGCGTCTGACCACGAATGCGCCCATGCGCTCGAAGAACGGGGATTTGCCGGAGGGGATCCGGCGCGCGCGCAAGGGCAGCAGCGAGAGCAGCGCCGGCAGCAGGGTCATCGAGTAGATGAAGGCGCACAGAACGCCGAACGCCACGAGATTTCCCAGTACCCGGAAGGGAGGCGAATCCGAGTAGTTCAGGCTCAGGAATCCGATCGCCGTCGTGAGCGAGGTCAGAAACACCGGCCAGCCGTTGCTGCGAAGCGATTCGGCAATCGCCGCATCCTTCTCCAGGCCATGGCCCATGCCCAGCAGGGTAGTCGTGATGATGTGCACCGAGTGGGCGACGCACGTCGCCATGACGATGGTCGGTGCGCTGGCGTTGGCGGGGTTGAACACCGCCCCGAACCAGCCCGCGATTCCCATGGTGGTCGTGACGACGAACCCGATGAAGATGACGATGGAGGCCGTGCCGAAAAACGAGCGCAGGAGAGTGATGGTGGTGGCGATTATCAACAGAAACACGATCGGCCCCAGTGTGAAGAAATCATCGAGCGTCGCCTCGGTGAAGGCGCGGTTGATGATCACGTCGCCGCTCATGTAGTAGTCGATGTCCGGGTGTTTTGCGCGGGCCTTCTCGAGAGTGGCGTTCAGATAGTCGTTAATCTCGCGCACCGCCGCATCCATCTTGTCGGGCAGGACGAAAGTGATCGCCAGCCCGCCCATGCGCCCGTCATCGGAGACGAGGCGTCCGGGTAGATCGGCGGATTCGAGCGCGATTTTCCGGATTCGCGCGAGGTCGGCTTTGCCCAGCGCGCTCGCGTCGTCCACGAGCGGCTCGACGATCAAATCGTCCCCCTCCGCCCGGCTGTGGTTGTAGTTCGTGAGGGAGTCGACCCGTCTGGAATGAGGCGTTCGCCAGGCGGCTTCCGTCAGTTCCTCGAGGGCGCCGAGCGCCTCCCTGGTGAACACCGAACCGCCTTTGGGCGCGATGGCGATGAACGCGTTGTCGGACGTGGAGAAAGTGTTCTCGAGCGCCTTGAAAGCGGCGAGTTCTGGATTGTCTTCGCTGAACATGATGCGGTAGCTGTTCGTGATGCTGATGGAGAGCGCGCCGACACCCGTGAGCAGCACGATCAGCGTGGCGGTCGCGAGCACCGGCCACCGATGGCGGAGAATCACCTCTATGTAGCGATCCAGAAGTACGGAAATCATCGTCTTGGAGTTGCTGTCGGGTGTGGCGGCGGGTTCGTCAATTCATGCTCACGGCGCCCTCAGCGGGGCCTGGTTTCTACGGTTGACGGGGAGCGGCGCGCCGGGGTCCGGCATCATTTCCTTGCATGAATCCCGGAGAACCCCCTCATGGAACCACCTTTTGATTCGTCGGTTTCCTTCCGACGCGACTCTCCAAACATACTATGAAAGCGTTGTGTTGCGCGAGGGTTTTTTCAGCCGATTCCCAGGTGGTTTCTTCTCACGTCCTCGTCCGCCCACAACTCCTGCGGGGAGGATTCATAAACGACCTTCCCGTTCGTGATGACGCAGACCCTGTCCACCGTCTTGACGGCGAAGGCGGCGTTCTGCTCCACGAGCACGACGGCGAGTCCCTCGGCTTTGAGCGACTGAATGGCGTTCCCGATGTCCTGGATGATCATGGGCGCGAGCCCCTCGGAGGGTTCGTCCATGATGAGGCAGCTCGGGTTGGTCATCAGGGCGCGGCCCACGGCCAGCATCTGCTGCTCGCCGCCCGAGAGCGAACCCGCCCGCTGGCCTGCGCGCTCGCCGAGACGGGGGAAGAGTTCGTAGACTTCCTTGAAATCCCAGCGATAGCCCACGTCGTGCTCCTGCTGGGCCACCAGGAGGTTTTCGCGCACCGAGAGGGTCGGGAACACGCGCCGGCCCTGCGGGCACAGGCCGATTCCCATCTTGGAGATGTCGAAGCTGTTCGCGGTGGTGATGTCCTCTCCCCGGAAATGGATGGCGCCCCGCCTCGGCGGCACGAAACCCATGATCGAGTTGATCAGCGTCGTCTTGCCCATGCCGTTCCGGCCGAGAATGCCCAGCGTCTCCCCCTCGTCGACGTGGATGCTCAGGCCCTGGAGGACGTAGGAGTCGCCGTAGTAGGTGTGGATGTCCTCCACGTTTAAGAGGGTCGACACGTCACTCCGCCTTTCCGAGGTAGATTTCCTGCACCCTGGGGTCGTTGCGGATGTCGTCGCTGGGCCCCTCGGCGAGCACCTCGCCGTAGTGCAGAACGCTGATGTGGGAGACGACCTCGAATATGACGTCGAGGTCGTGCTCGATGAGGAGAATGGCGATTCCGGGGTCGAGCGATTTCAGGAAATCGGCCATTTCGTGGGATTCGCCCGTGGCCAGCCCCGCGGAGGGTTCGTCCAAAAGCAAGACCTTCGGGTCGCTCGCCAGAGCCAGGACGATCTCGAGCTGGCGCTGCTCCCCGTGGGAGAGGTTGCGGACCTCCTGATCCCGCAAGTGCCAGAAGTTTACGTCGCTCAGCAGCTTCTCGGCTTTTTCGTACACGTCCTTGTACTTGTGGAGGGG
>WTGD01000110.1 GCA_011523725.1 Nitrospinota bacterium | reverse complement strand
GCGCAGAGCTTCACGCGCGGGAACGTCGCCGCATCGAGCACGAGGACGCGGCGGCCGCGCTTCGCCAGCTCCCAGGCGGCCGTGCTGCCCCCCGGGCCTCCTCCGACGACGATGACATCGGGCGCGCTCATTCGGATAGTTTCCATATGCGAAGGGCCAGCTTGAATTTCTGCATCGCCGAGAGTTCGATATTCTCGAAGCTGTCGGCCACCTTCATGGCCTCGAACAAGTCGCCCTCGAAGTCGATGACCGAGTCGCAATATGCCTCGGCGAAGGCGTCGGCGGTGGGGTTCAGCAGAACGCGCTTGAACGAATCGAGCGAGGGGAACGTGATTTCCAGGGGCAGCACCTCGCGGCCCACGGATAAGGTGGTCCCGTCCCACAGGCGGAAGCGGAGCCCGTAATCCAGATCGCTGAAAATGTCGCAGAGAATCCCGGCGGCCCCCGAAGCGGCGGAGCGACCGTTCACAGTAGACGTGTCCATGACCTCATCCTCCTATGCGGAATCGAAAGGGGATGATCGTTCGACGGGCGTTTTTTCCGACTTTCTCATGGCCTCGTGCAGCGGGCGATTATCAAACCAAAAATCCAAACTTCCATCTATTTTGAATAAACAACCACGGGCCGTTCTGTCAACCTCTTTTTTTGTGCGTGGGGATCAATCGCGATTGGTGAGGGAGGGAGGAGGATCCTACGGGTTCATTTCAATACACAAGACGTCCGTAGGGGCGGACCTCGTGATCGCGGGGGAAATCGAGCCCGCCGCGGGCTTCGGCGCCAAAGTGGGCTAAGAGCTCGACTTGCCTCGCGGACTCCTGACGCCCTATTCCGGCGTGGCGCTCACCGGAAGCGGCGAGATATGGCGCGCCGACGCGCGCTGGAGGATCGGCCCCTCCTTCGACCTCGCGCTCGAGGCGAGCCTGCGTGAGCCCGCGAACGGGGACGATACCGGGAGCAGCGTCCTCCCCAAGGGATCGAGGCTCTGGCAGGGCATCCTTCCGGGTAGACCCGATAGGCCGTATCGAGGGTTTGACCCGCCCGAGGAGGGAGGGTCAAACGGCGCGAACTCAGGAGCCGTTGATCACGGGCGCAATCTCAATTTTAATCCCGCGCGCCGCTCGAACCTTCCCGGCGGGGGCGCTGAAACGCGCCCCCGCCGGGTTCACAGGACGCCGATTTCCCCGGTTACGCCGCAAGCAGAGCGCTACGCGGGACGCCCGGTCGTCCAATCCCACCGGCGCACCTGGGACTCGGCGAACAGACCCGCTTTGGCGTAGGGGCTGTCGGCCACGAAAGATCGCGCCGCCTCGATAGAGGGCGCTTCGATCGCCAGGAGAAGGCCGTCGACGTCCTCTCCGTTTTCGGCAATCGTCGGCCCGCCATGGTGATAGACCACGTCGGGATGGCCGGGGTGATCGCGCAGATAGGCGGCGAAGGCGTCATACAGATCACTGCGCGTTTGCGACATTCCGGGCTTGTGCGTGACGAAAACCGCAAAATACATGAGTGTTCTCCTCGTGTGGGGTTGTGTGGTTCATGGTGTGTAGTTGCTCCGTCTGGTTATATCGCTCACGTTATTTTTACCTGTAATACTGTCTATCGGCCACACAGGATGTCGCCGCCCGCATCCGCGCCCCGGGAGCGTTCGACCCCGGGTTGATGAAAGCGCAGCGACTCACGGCCGCCTGCCGGATCCCGCCCCGGGCGGTTCCACGCGGACGGTCACGATATCCGTGCCGTGGTATTGCTGATGCCGAACCGAGGACGCCAGGTGACGCAACAGCCGGAGCGACACTTCCCGTTCGATCATGTCCCCGGCGCTCGCCTCGCCGAGCAGCGCGATCCGGTCCTGCAGGTTCTCCTCGCCTTTCGAGGCGACGAACTCGATAACCGCGCCGCCGTCCTCGCTGCGCGCGACGAGGAGCAGCCGGCGCCGCTCGGGTTCTTCACCGGTCTCCTCCTGGCCCAGGAGCGTCAGCAGCGTCTCTTCGCCGGCGGCGTCGAGGCGGGCCGCCATGGCTTCACCCCAGCCGCTTCGCGACGCGAATGCGCCGATGAACTCCCGGATTTCGCTCAGGGCCGAAAGATCGCATTCCACCTCGATCCGGCTGGGCCGGGGTTTCGTCAGCTCCATAAGCGCGGTCATGGCGATGGCCGTGATACCTCCGGCCATCATCCCGTTTTGCAGAAGGCCGCCCGCGAAACCCGATACGTGCTCGGGGAAAATCGCACCGTTCTGAAAGCCTACGCCGACCCAGAACGAGATTCCGGCGATCAGGCCGCCCCGATAGTCGAGCCCGCCCTGGAGGATCACCTTCGTGCCGATGATGAAGATTCCCGCCATCGTGATGGTGATGAACGCTGCGATGACCGGACCCGGTATGGCGAGTACCACGGCGAGCGCTTTCGGAAGACACGCCAGGGCGATGAGCACCCCACCGAGCGCAATTCCGACGTAGCGGGAGCTGACCCCGGTGATCTCGATCATCGCCGCGCCGTTGGGACGCAGCACGATCGGCATCGTACCCGCCAGACCGATGAGCAGATGGCCCACCCCGTCCGCGGCGACCGCGCCCTGGACCGTCCGGAAATCCACGGCCCGGGGTTCGGCCCAGGATACGTGCTGGTTCGCGACGGAGCCGCTGATGGTCTGAATCGTGCAGATCAGGGCGATGAACAAAAACGCCGGAAGCAGGGCCCAGAAGGCAGGCCCGAAATCGAGAACGAAACCCGGCCATTCGGCCCCCGGAACGCCGATCCACGAAGCCCGGGCGATGCGGTCGACGTCGTAGAGGCCGAAGGCGCCCGAGACCGCCGAGCCGGCGACGATCCCGATCACCGGCGCCCACAGGCGCAGCGCCGCTCTCCCCTTCAGCACGATGCAGGCGACGACGAGCAGGGTCGCGGACGCGCACAGGGGAGCGGCCAGGGCCGGCGTTCCCTCCGGCACGTTCGTCAATTGTTTGAAGATGTGCGGCATCACCGTAACCGGCGTCAGCATGATGACCGTCCCGGTCACGGTCGGGGTCAGGATGCGGCGGAACAGGGAGAGGCGCGCGGAGAACGCGAACTGGCACAGGGCCAGGGTGAAGACCATGGCGGCGAGCAGCGACGGGCCACCCGCCTTGAGCGCGGCGATGCTGACGGCGATGGCGGCGCCCGCCGTTCCCATCGGATGGATATAGCCCGTGCCCAGGCGACCGATACGAAACGACTGCAGCATCGAGGTGAGGCCGCAGATCATGACCGAGGCGAACACGGCCCAAAGGACAACGGCCTCGGACTGGCCGGCGGCCCGGAACACGATGGTCGGAATCAGCACGATACCAGGCAACACGAGGCCGACGAGCTGTATGGCGAGACCCAGCGTGAGCGGCGCCGGGATTTTTCCGTCGGGATGGAGGCGCTCTCCGGAGCGTCGGTCGGAACTGTCGGTTGCCATGCGGTAACCCTTACGCTTGGGAGAACGGCAAGGACGGCAGTAACGCGCCGCCCCTTTCGCATCAATCTTGCCGATGCGTCAGGCGGCCGAGCGGGCGGACGCCAACCCCGAAAGGCTCCGGCGCCGGGTCGAGGCGCCGGGAGATACTTGTGAATCTTGCCGCAACCTGTCTAAGCATCCTTGCACACCCGTCCGCGGTTCTCAACAAAAATCACCCCGAGGGGCTGCTGAAAAAAGTCCTTGAAGCGGTGGGGGTGCGATGGTTTTGTAGGGGCTGCATATATGCAGCCCTTGCAGAGGGTGAAAAAACTCAGGGTCGCATATATGTCGGACATATATGTCCGACCTACACATCCCCTCAAATGGCGACCGTAGGGGCGGCCCCCTGTGGCCGCCCGTCGATCAATTCACCTCGATATAGGACAGGCACGGGGGCCTGTCCCTACGGAAAACAATTCGATGATCGGGATGCCCTCCCCGACAAGGGGTTGTAGGGGACTTGCGTGTCCGCCCGGTCGTAAAACAGGGGTTTTTCACCACCCCTTGTCAGAGGACTTTTTCGACAGACTCCCCTCGCGAGGGATGACCGTGACGGATCGATCCGGATCGAGGGAGCGCTAGAACAGACCCATGACCCAGAGGCAGGTTGCGGGCACGAACAGGATGATCGCCAGGAGAACGAAACCGCTCAACAGGAACGGGACGATGCCTCTGAACGACTCGCCGAGCGGGATTCCCTCGGCCAGCGAGTTGATGACGTAGACGTTCAAGCCGATGGGCGGAGTGATCAGGCCGATCTCGACGACGATCAGGACCAGAATCCCGAACCAGATGGCGATTTCCTCCTCCGTATAGCCGAAATCGAGTCCCGTCACCAGCGGGAAGAATACGGGCACCGTCAGCAGGATCATGGCCAGACTGTCCATTACGCAGCCGAGGACCAGGTAGACGAGCAGGATGCCGATCAGGATCGAGGTCGGCGCCAGTCCGGACGCCGCCAGCGCATCGGCCAACTCGGTCGTGACCTGCGACAGCGCGAGGAAGCCGTTGAAAACCTCGGCGCTGATCAGGATGAGGAAGATCATCGCGGTGGCCTGTGCGGTTTCGAGCAGACTCGACACGAAGGCCGCCCGGCTCAACCGGCCCGATGCAATCGCCACCAGGGCGATGGCTGCGGCCCCGATGGCGGCGGCCTCGGTCGGGGTGAACACGCCGAAGTAGATTCCGCCGATGACCGACACGAAGATGGCCGCCACCGGCCACACCGCGGCCAGGCTGCGCAGGCGTTCCCTGAACGGCGCGGCCGGAACAACCGGGCCCGAATCGGGCTTCAGCCGGACATACACGCCAATCGCGATCGCGTAGCCGAGCGTCGCGATGATTCCCGGGACCAGCGCGGCCAGGAACAGCTTGCCGATCGACTGCTCCGTGATGACGCCGTAGATCACCAGGATCAGCGACGGCGGGATCAGGATGCCCAGCGTTCCGCCGGCGGCCAGCGTACCCGTTGCCAGCGCTCCGGAATAACCCGAGCGCCTCATCTCGGGCAGCGCCACCGAGGCCATCGTCGCTCCGGTCGCGATCGAAGACCCGCAGATGGAGCCGAACGCGGCGCACCCGCAGATTGTGGAGATGGCCAGCCCGCCGCGGCGATGCCCCACCCAGGCGCGGGCCGAGTCGAACAGGGCGCGGCTGAGCCCGGAGCGGG
>WTGD01000350.1 GCA_011523725.1 Nitrospinota bacterium | reverse complement strand
CATGAATACCTCTTCCACCTCGGCGCCTGTGGGCAGTGAGGTGAGCACGATTTCGCACGTGGCGGCGAGTTCCGCCGGATTCGACGCTTCGATGGCGCCATGCGAAACGGCGCGCTCCACCGATTCCGGGACGACGTCCACCACGCTCACTTCATGGCCCGCCTTGATGAGATGCGGCACCATGCGGCCGCCCATCGCTCCCACGCCAACAAAACCCAATCGCTTCATCAGATATCCTCCACGAAAATTTGTCTTATTTTCATTTATCTTAACCCGCCCCCGCCAGAAACGCCTCCGCCGCCGCGCACAGGAACCCCTCCCTGAAGGCGGGCGCGAGCAGGGTCATCCCGATGGGGAGACCGTTCGCATAAAACCCGTTTGGGACGGCGACGGCGCATAAATCCAAAAGATTCACAAAATTCGTATACATCCCCAGGTACGCGTTCAAAGCGACGGAGTCAGCGTTCACCTCCTCAATCTTGTAGATCGTGGGCGTCGTCGGAATCATCATGAAATCAATATCTTCCCAGGCTATCCTCGCCTCTTGCTTTAATTCCTCCAGTCGATAGAACGCCCGGAAGGCGTCGACCGCCGAATACCGGGCGGCCCCCGCGATCAACTCCCTCGTGACGGGATGAAGAGCCTCGGGCTTCGCCCCGATAAACTCCTCAATCGCCGCCAGCCGCTCCGCCATCCAGGGGCCGCCGTACAAGAGTTTCGCAGCTTCGAAAAAAGGCGAGAAATTGACCTCCTGGACAACCGCGCCCATCTCCGAGATGCGCTCGATACCCCTCTCATAGGCGCTTTGCGCCTCATCATCCCCCAGGAAATCTCTTTGTCCAGCCATGGGAACGCCCGTCTTCAGCCCTTCCGGCGAGATATCGCCCATCTCCAGGGAAGCCCCCGCAGGAAGCGCGCGGCTGTACGGGTCCTCATCGGGCGCCGCCATCGCATCGAGGGCGCAAAGCGCATCCGAAGCCTCGAGAGCGAAGACCGAGACGCAATCGAGCGTACGGCAGGCGGGAACCACGCCCCGCGCACTCACCAGCCCCCGGGAGGGCTTGAGACCCACGATGTTGTTGAACCCCGCGGGCACCCGGCCCGAGCCTGCCGTGTCCGTACCCAGCGCGAAACTCACCAGACCCGCCGCGACGGCCACAGCCGAGCCCGAACTCGAACCGCCCGGTATGTAGTCGGGATGAAACGGGTTCCGGGCCACGCCATAGGGGCTGCGCACGCCGACGAGGCCCAGTGCGAACTGATCCAGGTTCGTCTTGCCGATGAAAATCGCCCCGGCTTCGAGCAGAAGATTCACACAGGGAGCACTCTCATCGGGCGTATAGGCGTATTCGGGGCATGCCGCCGTCGTAGGGACGCCCGCCACGTCGATGTTGTCCTTCACAGCGAAGGGAACGCCGTATAGCGGGAGTTCGCCCGCATCCGCCCTGCGGGCCTCCAAATCTTGCGCGCGCGCGTGCAACTTATCCTCGGATTCCAAGTGAATCCACACGCCGTCCTCACCGCGCGCGGCGATTCTCCGATAAACCTCACGAACGACGTCCGCAGGCCTTCGCCCGCCCGAGGAATACGCTGCCTTAAGCCGGGAGAACCTCATCTCCTCTACGTCCGGCCCTGCGCCCGGCTTCATCATCCATCGTTTTCCCGGGATTCGCGCTCGGCCATCTCGCGAAGCGCCGTTTTGAGAACTTTCCCGTAATTGTTCTTGGGCAGGGCCTCGATGAAGCGGTATGTCCGCGGACGCTTGAAGCGCGCGATGTGTTCGAGGCACAAGCCGTCGAGCTCCTCCTCGCTCACGCCTCGCCCGTCCTTGCACACCACGAAGGCCATGACCTCCTCTCCCCAATCAGGATGAGGCCGCCCGATGACGGAGACTTCCAGAACGCTTTCATGGCGAAGCAGCACTTCCTCCACCTCGCGGGGATATATGTTGCTGCCGCCGCTGATGATGAGGTCCTTGGAGCGATCCTTGAGGGTGAGGAACCCGTCCTCGTCCATCACGCCCACGTCGCCCGTGTGGAGCCAGCCTCCCTTGAGTCCGCTCGCCGTGGCCTCGGGGTTGTTCCAGTAGCCTTTCATGACGACGTCGCCGCGCACGAGCACCTCGCCGGTCTCTCCCGGCGGCAGGGTATTGTCCTCGGCGTCGACCACGCGCACCTCGACCACGGTGTGCGGGACCCCGACGGACGCGAGGCGCTCCTCGAAGCGCGGGTGATCCGTATCGACGTGCCGCTCTCTGGAAACGACGGTGATGGTCATGGGGCTTTCCCCCTGCCCGTATACCTGAACGAGTTTGTTCCCCAGAGCCTCCATCGCCTTTTTGAGGTCTTCCACGTACATCGGCCCACCGCCGTATGCGATGGTCTTGAGATTCGTGGTATCCGCGTCCCCTATCGCCTCGCTCTGGACTAGACGCGTCACCATGGTGGGCGCCGCGAACATGGTGAGGCCCGGGTAGGCCTCGATGAGACGGAAAATCTCCGCCGGCTCGAACCCCCCGCTCTCGGGAACGATGTTGTTCGCGGCCTGATAGACGAACGGTATCGCGTACAGGCCCGAGCCGTGGGACAAGGGCGCTGCGTGCAGGATGCAATCGTTTTCGGAGACCGGATCGACGTCGGCGAAATAGCTCAGGGACATGCTGTGGAGGTT
Organism: Nitrospinota bacterium; assembly: GCA_011523725.1. GTDB lineage: Bacteria > UBA8248 > UBA8248 > UBA8248 > UBA8248 > Bin107. Next base: position 2,554 of record WTGD01000350.1, on the reverse strand, counting down.
CCGGTGGGTGAGCATGGCGCCCTTCGGCCTGCCCGTCGTACCGCTCGTATAGAAGAGCCAGGCCAAATCATCCGGCGCCTGGGGTTCGATGGGGACGGGCTCCCGGGATTGAATCGCCCGATATTCGGGGGTATCGACCTCCATCACGCTTTCCAGACTCTCGATTTCATCGGCAAGCGGCGCGACCGTCTCCATGAGGTCGGAGGTGGCGAAACAACAGCGCGCACCCGCATTTTCGAGGATGAAGGCCATCTCTTTCGGATGGAGTTTCGCATTGATGGGCAATGCGCAGCAGCCCGCATGCCATATGGCGTAGAGGACCTCCAGAAACGCCGGGCAGTTCTTCATGGTGATGGCGGCGCGGTCCCCGGGCTTCATTCCAAGTTCGTTCCTGAGATAACCCGCCATGGAGCCCGCCCTGCGGGCGAGCGTCTCATACGTGCAATGAACCGCTTCTCCAAAAGATATGGCCGGCCGCTCTCCACAGGCTCTGGCCGCCCGGGCCAGGAACTCCGCCATGTTCATTCGAAACCACCCTCCCGCAAGTCACAGCCCACGATTCGCGCAAGCACGCGTACTCATGAGCGATTCATCGTTGGAAGACCGTCGCCTCATGGCTTGATGATAAGCCATATCCGAATCCATGAATATGCGCTAGTATTAAACCATATCTCAGCGTTTCATGGTGCGCGGCTTCTGCCGGGAAAACCGCATATGCGAGAGGAGCGCATCGAGCATCCCCTCTTCTCATACCCGTGGAGGCGATTCCCATGCGAAGCGAAAAAGACCTGCTCGATTCGGCCAAGAAATACAGCTTTCGCGGGCGGGTGGACAAGTCGGTATTCTCGGGCCCCGTCTTCGCGCGCGGCGAGGGTTCCACCGTCGAGGACGTGAACGGCAAGCAATACCTCGATTTCAACTCGGGCCAGATGTGCTCCGCCCTCGGGCACAACCACCCCACCGTGACGGACGCCATCAAGAAAAGCTGCGATGAGCTGATTCACGCGCACAGCAGCTTCTTCAACGATCAGGAAATCATCCTCGCCGAACGCCTGGGCGCGCTGCTGCCGCCACCGCTCGAGAAAAGTCTGTTTCTCGGTTCGGGCGCAGACGCCAACGAGGCGGCGGTGACGATCGCCCGCAAATTCACCGACGGCTTCGAGGTGGCAAGCCCCCACATCAGCTTCCACGGCCTCTCCGACACGGCGCGCTCGCTCACCTTCGCGGGCTGGCACAGCGGGCACGGGCCGCTATCGCCGGGGAGCATGGCCATGGTCGCGCCCTATTGCTACCGCTGTCCGCTCGCCCAGAAATTCCCGGATTGCGAGATCGCCTGCCTGGACACGAGCTTCGAACTCATCGACGCGCAAACGACGAGCAAGCCCGCCGCCGTCATCACCGAACCCCTGTTCAGCGCGGGTGGGGTGGTGGAGCCGCCACCCGGCTGGCTCAAGAAGCTGAAACAAAGCTGCGAAGAGCGCGACATGCTCCTCATCGTGGACGATGAGCAGACGGGGCTCGGCAAGCTGGGCACGATGTTCGGCTTCGAGAAGGACGAGGTGGTGCCCGACGTCGTGACGCTGGCGAAACACTTCGGCGGGGGCGTGAGCATCTCTTCGGTCTCGACGAGCGCCGAGGTGGAGGAGAAGATAGCGTCCACCGAGTTCGTCGTCACCCATTCGCACACGAACGACCCGCTCGCCTGCGCCGCGGGCGTGGCGAGCCTCGACGTCATCGAAGGAGAAGACGTGCCCGCCAAGGCGAGAAAAATCGGCGCCCACCTGAGAGAGCGCCTCACCTGGCTGGGCGAGCAGTATGAAATGGTGGGCGACATCAGGGGCCGGGGGCTTCTGCAGGGGATCGAACTCGTGGAGGACAGGCGCACAAAAACGCCCGCCACCAGACAGGGAAGCGAGATCAACCGCCGTTGCCTGGAGAACGGCCTCATATTCAGCCAGCGGCGCGGGGGGAGCGTCCTTCGCTTCGTGCCGCCGGCCACGACGACGGAAGGCCAGATGGATCAGGCGATGGACATCCTCACCGACGCGGTGGACAAGGCGAGTGTTCGCGGCGCCGTCTCATGAGCTTGATCGGGTTCGGGTCCTGGGCTTTCGAATAGAGTCAAATGCTCCACGTCGCTCTCTACCATCCCGCGATTCCGCAGAACACCGGGAACATCGGTCGCCTGTGCGTCGGCATGAATGCGCATCTGCACATCATCGAGCCTGCGAAATTCGATTTTTCGGACAATTCCCTCAAAAGAGCGGGGCTCGACTACTGGCCGGACGTGAAGCTCACGGTCCACGAGAACGAAGCGCTCTTCCTCGAATGGCTGGGCGCGAGAACGCCCTGGCTCATCACGAAGTTCGGCGCGTCGCGCTTCGATAGAGTCTCATACGAAGACGAAGACGTGCTGCTCCTCGGGAACGAAAACACAGGCCTGCCCGATTCATGGCACGCGCGCTGGGCCGAGCGGCGGATTTACGTGCCCATGCCCGGGCCGATACGCTCCTACAACCTCGCCAACACCGCCGCCATCGTCCTGGCCCAGGCG
>WTGD01000054.1 GCA_011523725.1 Nitrospinota bacterium | reverse complement strand
CTTTGCTTTTTCTTGCCCCCCTGTCAAGGGGGGTAGGGGGGGTTGCCTTTACCCTGTCAGGAGGCTTTTTCAACAGCCCCCCATCACTCGCGTTTGACCCCCATTTCATGGACAAACGCCGCCCGAGCATGTAGATTGACGGCGCATTCATCGACTTATCATTTACACGGTTCTCTTCACATTGGGAGTGTGCCATGGCGGAAGCCAAAGACATGGGCGGCGCCGTAGTCGGCGAGTCCCTGCCCTTTCTGGACGACCCCGAAAAGGCGGCGGGCGCCGCGGATTATCTCGACGACTTACAGCTTCCGGGGATGCTGGTGGGCAAGGCGCTCCGCAGCGAACACGCGCACGCCGAGATAATATCGGTCGACGCGAGCGAGGCGATGCGCGTCCCCGGCGTCGTCTCCGTGCTCACGGGCGGCGACCTGCCGCACCACCCCTGCATCACCGCCCACGGCCGGGCCATGCCCATCATCGCCTTTGACCGTGTGCGCTACACGGGCGAGGTGGTCGCGCTCGTCGCGGCGGAGACGCTGGAAGCGGCCGAGGCGGCGACGCGGCTGATACGGGTCGAATACCGGCCCCGGCCCGTCGTCTCCTGTCCGCGCGCGGCGATGGAAGAGGGTGCCGAGATCATCTTCCCCGGCGGGAACGTGCTCAACCAGGCGAAGATACGGAAAGGGGACGTCGAGGAGGGCTTCGGGAAGGCCGACGTGATCGTCGAGAACGAATACTCCACGCCCTGCATCGATCACCTCTATCTCGAAGTCGAGGCGGCGTGCGCGAGTCCGAACCCCGGCGGCGGGATCCAGATATGGGGTTCGACCCAGCAGCCCTTCCTGGTGCGGCAGAACGTTGCCCGGATACTGGGCTTAAAGGGCGAGAGCTCGGTCCGTTTCGTCCAGACGACCACCGGCGGGGCGTTCGGCGGAAAGAGCGAGGCGAGCCTCGACGTGTGCCTGCGCGTAGCCGTCCTCGCCCGCGCCGCCGGCAGGCCGGTGAAGCTCGTGTATTCGCGCGAGGAGAGCATGATCGCCTCCACCAAGCGCCACGCGGCGATTATCCGCTCCAAAACGGGAGCGACGAAAGACGGTCGCATCACCGCCGTTCAGGTGGAAGTCTGGCTCGACAAGGGGTCGTACGTGGCGAACGGGGGGGACAACCCGCCCGCGTTCAAGCGCGCGACCTACCACGCCGCGGGCCCCTACCAGGCGCCCCACGTGAAGGTGGACGTCCACTGCGTGCACACGAACCACCCCTACGGGGGCCAGATGCGCGGGCCGGGGTGTCCCCAGGTGCACTTCGCGGGCGAGCAGCAGATGGACGCGCTCGCCAGGGCGCTGGAGATGGACCCCATCGAGATCAGGCGCGTGAACGGGCTGCGCGTCGGCGCGCGGACAGCCTGGAACCAGCACCTGCCCGAGAGCGTGGGTTTTCTCGATACGCTGAGCGAGGTGGAGCGGGCCTCTTCCTGGGGGAGTGGGGGGAACGGAAGAGCCGCTGACGGCCGCCTGCGCGGGCGCGGCGTGGCGAGCTGTCTCTACGGTACGGGCAACGCGTATTCCCCGGCGGAGGCGCACGTCTTCCTCACGGCGGAGGGCAAGGTGCAGGTGGCCGCCGGCGTCGTGGATTTCGGCCAGGGCAGCAAGACGGTGCTCTGCCAGATCGCCGCCGAGACGCTGGACATCCCCTATTCCGAGTTCCTGATGGAGAGCGTGGATACCGCCATCGACCCCTTCGGCGGCACGAGTTCGAGTTCGCGCATCACGATGCAGGGCGGCAAGGCGGTCTACAACGCCGCCGTCAAGGCGCGCGAGGAGTTGCTGCGCCTGGGCGGGATCCTGCTGGAGGCGGACCCCGAGGACCTGGAGCTTCGCGGCGGCGTGGTCCGCTCGCGATCTCATGCGGAAACGAGCATCACGCTCGCCGAGATAGCGAAGGCGTATGTCGCCGATGAACTCAAGCAGATCGGCGCCGCGGACAGCATTCCGCCGCCCGCCAGGATTGATGTGGAGACGGGCCAGGGCGAGCCCTATGAGATCTACGGGTTCGGCAGCCAGGTGGCCGAGGTGCTCGTGGACGAGGAGACGGGCGAGGTGGAGGTCACCGGCGTCTGGGCCGCGCACGACGTGGGCCGGGCCATCAGCCCCATGGGCGTAGAGCAGCAGATCGAGGGCGGCGTCTACATGGGCATCGGATTCTGCATGATGGAGGAGGTCGTTCAGCGCGAGGGCCGGATGCTGAACCCCGACATGCACGGCTACCTCGCGCCCACGGTGGAGGACGTGCCGGACCGGGTGGCTTCCCTCATCGTGGAGGATTCCTACTCGAACGGCCCCTACGGGGCGAAGGGCGTCGGGGAGCAGGTGACCGTGCCCACGGCGGCGGCCATCGCCAACGCGGTTTACGACGCAACGGGCGTGCGGTTCCACGACCTGCCCCTGACGCCGGACAGGGTCGCGATGGCGCTTCTGAAGGCGAGGGCGTGAGTTCCCGTTCCCAAACCATTCCCTCAAGCCTGGTTTTTTCTCGCTTCCCCCTTGAGGATCATTTCCGACCGATAGAGAGGAATTGCCGCTCTGGAAGTAGGGACAGGCCCCCGTGCCTGTCCTATATCGAGGTGAATATGACTGACGGGCGGCCACGGGGGGTCAGACATATATGTCTGACCCTACGGTCGTCATTCGAAGGGTTGTGTAGGGGCCGCATATATGCGGCCCGTGATGGGCGGCGAAAAAGGCCGGGTCGCATATATGTCGGACATATATGTCCGACATACAACAGGAGCGGTAATGACGCCGGAATGACGATTGAAAGCCGCACGTCTCACAACGATGGAGAAAAAACCGTAGGGACAGGTCGCGACCTGTCCCTACAAAACCATCGCCCCCCCCCGTCAATCCTTCCGGTCGAGGAGCATCAGCAGGGGCGGCAGCAGCAGGAAGTCGGCGAGGAGCGCGAAGACGAGCGTGATCGCCACCATCAGGCCGAGCGCCCAGCTCACCTCGAACCCCGATGAGGCGAACACCAGAAAACCCAGCGACAAAACCGCGGTCGTCGTCCACAGCGCGTGGCCCACGGTGCGGAATACGGCGCGCACGGACTCGGTCGCGGAGAGGCCCTCGCGGCGGTTTCTCAGGTACTTGCTCAGGAAGTGGATCGTGTCGTCCACGATGATCCCGAACGCGATGGCGGTCATCACGGAGCCGGCGAGACCCACGCGGCCGACCAGGTGGCCCCACAGGCCGAAGGTCATGGCGGCGGGAATGAAGTTCGGCACGAGGCTGATGAGGCCAACGCGCACGTTTTTGAAGACCAGAATCAGAATGAGCGAGATGAGGGCCATGGCGATGATCGTGCCGCGCAGCATGCTGTGAATGTTCCTGAGCGTAAGGTGCGCGAAGACCATGGTGATGCCCGACGCCTCGGCAGCGAATTCGGGTATGTTGGCGCGGAGCCAGGCTTGCGCATGCTCGTCGAAATCGCGCTGGTCCTTGGAGGAGAGGGTGCGGATCACGACGGTCATGCGCGTCGTCGACTTCGCGACGTCGATGCGGTTGTTGAGGTCCATGCCGAAGGGGAGCGAAAACTCGTAGAGCAGCAGGTATTGCGCGGCGAGCCTGGGGTCCTCCGGGATTTTGTAGAAGGCCGGGTCGTCGCCGTGCATGTTCTTGTTCAGGCGCTTCATGACGTCCGAAAAAGCCCGCACGTGGCTCACCTTCGGCTGCTTCCGGCACCATTCGGCGAAGGCCTCTACTTTTTTCAGGTATTCAGGGTCGGTGATGCCGCCTTCACGCCCCGCTTTCAGCGAGTATTCCAGTGAATCCAGGCCGGTCAGGTTCTCGAATACGAAATCCGTGTCGCGCCGGAACTGGTAGCGTTCGTCGAAGTAGTGCACCCATCGCTCGGTGAATTCGTTGCGGGGAATGCCGCTGATGAGAAGGGCCGTCAGAACCGCGACGAACGTGAGCAGATAGGCGCGGCGCTCGACGACGAAGTCGCCGAAGCGATCGAAAAAGGAGGATTTTTCCGTGGAAATGCGGCGCGCGCGCAGCGGGAGAATCGAAAGCAGCGCCGGCAGCAGCGTCATGGCGTAGACGAAAGAGCACAGCACGCCCAGCGCCACGAGATTTCCCAGGACGTGGAAGGGCGGCGAATCAGACGTGTTCAGGCTTAAAAAACCGATCGCGGTCGTGAGCGAGGTCAGAAACACCGGCCAGGCGTTGTTCCGGAGTGATGCAGCGATCGACGCATTCTTGTCGAGGCCGTTTCCCATGCCCAGCAGTGTGGCGGTGACGATGTGAACCGAGTTCGCGACGGAGATCGCCATGATGATGATCGGCACGCCGGAATTGGTGGGGCTGAACACCGCTCCGAGCCAGCCCGCTACTCCCAGGGTGTTTATGAGGATGAACACGATGGAGATGACGATGGCCAGCGTGCCCAGCACCGAGCGCAGAAGGAGCGCGGTGGCGATGATGATCATGAGAAACACGAGCGGCATGAGCGTTTCCAGCTCTTCTTTCGTGACGTCGGCGAAGGCGCGGTGCATGATGACGTCGCCGGTCAGGTAAAAGGAGATGTCCGGGTATTTCGCGCGGGCCTTTGCGAGAAGGTCGTTCAGGTAATCGGATATCTCGATTACTGCGGCGTCGAGGTCGTCGGGCAGGATGAAGGTGATCGCCAGCCCGCCCACGCGCCCGTCATGGGAGACGAGGCGTCCGGCGATTTCACTGGCGCTGAGCGCGGTTTTCCGGATTCGCGCAAGGTCGGCGTCGTTCAGCGCGCTCGCGTCGTCGACGAGCGGCTCGACGATCAGATCGTCCCCCTCCGCCTGGCTGTGGTTGTAGTTCGTGAGGGAGTCGACCCGGCTCGAATGCGGCGTCTTCCACCCGGCTTCGGTCAACTCCTCGAGCGCGCCGAGCGCTTCTTTGGTGAACACCGAACCGCCCTTGGGCGCGACGGCGATGAGCGCGGTGTCGGAGGTGGAGAAGGTTTTCTCCAGCGTCCGGAAGGCGGCGAGCTGGGGGTTGTCTTCGCCGAACATGATGCGGTAGTCGTTCGTGGTCTTGATGAATTGCCCGCCCGCCCCCGTGATGAGCAGGATCACGACGGCCAGCGCGACGACCAGCCACCGCCGGCGCAGAACGGCGTCGATATAGCGTTCCAGTTGCACGGGAGTTATCGCCTCCTCGTCACGGGCCGGGCGTGGACGGTCTGTTCAGAGCGCGCCATATCACAGGGCAT
>WTGD01000316.1 GCA_011523725.1 Nitrospinota bacterium | reverse complement strand
GCCTTTATGGGGTTCCCCTTTCATGGGGGTTGCCTTTACCCTCCGTGGGGCTTTTTGAACATCCCCCCGGCGCGGGGTTTTTCAACAAGCCCATCAGGCCACGAGCGCCTCCCTGCCCACTATCTTACGGAACAGGAGGACGCAGGCAAGGAGCACGAACGTCTGGATGACGGAGAGGGTGCAGGTGAGCGATTCCGTCTCGTACTCCTGGAGGTAGTAGATGCCGGTGGAGAGCGTCTCCGTGCCCGCGGTGAACAGGATGATCGAGATGGAGAGCTCGCGGATGAAGATCAGGAACATGAGGAGCCAGCCCGCGAAAATGCCCGGCTTCAGGAGCGGGATGGTGATGCGCCGGAGCGTCGTCGCCCAGGACGCGCCGACGAGGCGGGAGCTTTGTTCCAGTTCTTCCGAGACGGCGAGCATGACGGAGGCCACGTTCCGCTGCCCGTAGGGGAAGAACCGGGTGACGTAGCCGAGCAGCAGTATCCAGAGGGTGCCGTAGATGGGCGTCTTGATGTAGACGATGAGGATACCCATCCCGAGCACGATGCCCGGAAAACCCACGGGCACGGCGCACAGGAAATCGAGCAGGCCGACGAACCTGCCCTTGCGGCGATGTATCTGGAAGGAAAGAATGATGGCCAGGATCATCGCTATCGTGGAACCCGATATGGCGAGAATGAAGCTGTTCAGGATGCCGTTCGTCGCCGGCTGTATGACCGTGGGCGACCAGAAGAAAAGGATGCGTTCGTAATTCAGTGAAGTAAAATCCGCCGGTATGATCTTGCCCACCCATACGTTGTGGAGGCTCACCACGAGGATGCTGAAGATGGGCAGGACGACGGTGACGAAAATATAGAAGACGTTGTACCCGAAGGCCGCCCACTTCCACCGGCCCAGGTCGATGAGGTTGGGCCGGAAGCCCTTGCCGGTCACGGTCGTGAACTCCCGGGGCGCGATGATGCGCCGCTGCACCCAGATGAAGATGGCCGTGATGACGCCGAGCGTCATGCTCATGGCCGAGCCCATGTAGGTGTTCGCCTGCTCGCTCACGGCCTTGGTGAATATCTGGGTGGTCAGGGTCTCCCAGCCGTAGGGCGCGCCCAGCTTGAAGGGCACGCCGAATTCCCCGGCGCTGGTGACGAAGACGATGATGGCGCCCGAAAGGATGCCGGGCGCCACGAGCGGCAGGGAGACGGTCAGGGTGGTGCGCATGAGCCCCGCCCCGCTCACGCGCGCGCTGTCCTCGAGAGAGGGGTCCATGCGCCTGAGCGAGCCCACGACAAAGAGATAGATGAGGGGCGTAAAGAAAATCCCCGTCACCCAGATGATGCCGAACAGGTTGTTCACGTTCAGGAGAGCGCCCTCGATTCCGAACACCCCGCGCGCCAGATTGTTCAGCATCCCGACCTTGGGCGAGGCCAGGTTGTGCCAGGCGATCGCCCCGACGAAAGGACTCAAGAAGAAGGGGATCAGGTTCATCGGCTCGAGCCTGTCGCGAAAGGGGCAATTCGTCCGGGCGTTGATCCAGGCGAGGGAAACGCCCAGGAAGGTGGCCAGCAAGGTAGCCCCCGTACTGACGAAGAGGGTGTTGAAGAACGATCTGCGGATGACGGGATCCTCGAACATCTCCCGGTAGTTCTCAAGGCCCCACTCCGCGCCGAATCCCAGATCGTCCAGCACGAGGAAACTTCCCACCACCAGGGCGATCAGGGGCGTCACCACGATGAACGTGACGGTGATGCTGACGATGGCGGTGGCCAGATTTTCGGCCTGAAAGAAGTTTCGCAGGTGGCTCAGGTAATTCCGGGGAACGGCCTCCAGCTTCGATGCGCCGGCCATGATGACCCCTCGTGCAAGCGGCTCCGGGGCGGAGATATCCGCCCCGGGACATGCCGCTGATGATTAACGGAATACCTTCTGCCACTCCTTGCGCATTTTCTTGAACTTCTTCGCCGCCGCGGTCTGATCCTTGATGGGAAGGGTCTTTATTTTATTGAAATCCATCATGTACTTCTTGACGGACGCGGGCGGCTTGTAGCCCTTGAGCATGGAGTAGAAGCTGATCTCCTCCTCGGCCACGATGTCCACCGCCTCCTTGGTCAGGAGGAAATCCATCAGCAGCTTGGCCGCGTTGGGGTTCGCCGCCCCTTTGACGACGCCCGCCTGCATACCGAAGAGGACGTGGCCGTCCTTGTAGGTGCCCCACCGTAGGACCTTGGCGAGGTCCGGCTTCTTGCGGATGATCTGGATCATCCGGCCGGTGAGGTTCCACATGTCCACGGCGCCTTCGCAGTTCGCCATCAGCTGCAGCTTCGCCGAGGTGCGGAAGCCGACGAGCGGGTCGAGGGCCTTCATCTTCTTCCACATCCCGGGCACGTCGAAGCCGTTCTCTATCAGGCCGATGGTCGTGAGGGAGTAGGAGGTGCTCTTGGTCACGTCGCTGACGATGAGTTTCCCCTTCAGCTTGGGGTTGTCCAGGATGTCGCTGTAGGAGTTGACCTTCAAATCCCCGACGCCGGGACATCCCGAGTTCCAGACGGGCTGGAAGGTATAGGAGAAAGGCGCGATGAAATGGGGGTAGTCATAGAATACCCCGCGCGCCTTGGCGTTTTCCTCGTGGTTCTTGAGCTGGCCGCTGTCCAGGGGCAGGAAGGCCCCCGCCCTGGCGGCGCCGATGAAAAAGCCCGCCGATGCGACGGCGACCGCGTCGAAACTGAACTTGTTCGCCCGTATTTCCTGACGGGCCTGGGACACGGTGGGCCCCGTACCCTTCTGGATGGAGTTCAGCTTGAAGCCGCTTCCCAAATCGTAATGCTTGATGAAGGCCGCGCGCATGCGCCGGATCGTCGGGTTATTGAAGGAGGTCTGCAGGAAGGTGACGGCCCCCTCCTTCTTGGCGAGGGGAATCAGCTTTTTCTCCTGGGGCGAAATCGGGGTCATGCCCGAAGCGGGCGCAACGAACGCCGCGGCCAGGACAACGGCGAGAGGAATACAGCAAAGTCCAGTCGTCAGGTTTCGTTTCATATCAGTCTCCTTTTATGAATCGAGCCGGTTCTCCTTCCCTCAATTTTCGGATAACTGAATATACAATGTTTTCCGCCGCACGGGATAGGCGGATCAGGCGCAATTTCACGCAATCGCGCCGCACGAACCCGGTCGAGTACGGGGTTGTTGAAAAACCGACGCAGGAACCTGCAAGCAGAGGGTTTGTAGCAGACAGGCCCCTACGGACCCCCTGTCGGCTTCATACGCCGCTTTCAAACGACTCCTCCCCACCCACACGATTTTGTTTGACATTCAGAATTTCCTGTCCGATCATTTCGCCTGCGACACGGAACTTCGAGGATCCAACGCCGACGCGCCGCCGAGTAAAGGACGCATCTCCATCCCCCTGGAGAGCACAACAGGGGGAAATCCATCTCTTCAAAATCGTGGTTTTTGCGGCACAGGACGCGAATGTCCCGCGTCCGGGTCAGGCGCCACCCCTTCCGCCACACGAGAGAACCGTGAATTTACGTCTTTTTTTTTGCGTTTGCGGCGTAAATTTCCGTTTGACAAGGCAAGGTTCCATGCCCGATCATTCTCTCTGCCACAAAAGCCACGAGCCGTTGACGTCGGGCTGCCCGCTAAATACAAAACGGCCTCCAGTCTTCTGGCGGCCGGAATAGGCGGGAAACCATCTCTTCGATCGTGGTTTTTGTGGCAGACGGCCCGATTAAACAGCGGCCCGGTGAACGACCCCTCACCCACCATCCAGAAAAAACGGACCCGCCCCATCCTTTTCATCAGTAAACGAAATTCGTTCACCAAACAATTTGCCGATTTCTCAAGAGCTGAAATTCGAACGCTGTCCTTGCTGTAGACTTCCGTACACGTCCTGGGGTCATGCTTCATCATTTAGAAGCCTTCTCGTTCGGTTTTCGTGACTTCCTGGGGAGTGTTGAAATGCTTTTTCAGTCATCTTCATTTTCCTTCATAATCTGTGGAAATAAGTTTCCGCATTATGCAAAAAGCTTCACCCGCTTTGCCCAAAACAATCTCGAAACCTGCTGTTCAGCCGCTCGTAATTTCGCATGCCGCACAACCCATGGCGACCGGTCCGGTTCGGGCCACACGCTGAATGGATTCCGGCCCCCAGTCGCCTGGGGGCCGGAAAAAGGCGGGAAACCATCTCTTCGACCGTAAGCTACTGTGGCAGACAGTTTGGACCGACTGCGTTTGAGGTAAAAGATACAACCCCTCTCGTCAGACTCTATTCCCGCCCGGTTATCTTCGTTTTATATCACCAATCTGGAATTTTCTCAGAAAATCACCCTTCGCTCGAAAAAAGAGAAGCAGGATTTCTGTCGAAAAAGACAAATGACAACTAAATTGTGACGCCAAAAGTGCCCAGAGAGGACTCGGAGTGTATATCTATTATTAAATAGCATAAAAAAAGTTTTTGTAAACGATATTAAAATAATTTTTGTAAACGCCCGGGCGGGTCGCAAAAAAAAAGCGGCGCAATTCAGACTGTTCATAAGAAACCACTTCTAAAACCATTCCATCTCTCTCCCATTCCCATCAGCCGTATCTCAAACAGGGAACAAAAAGAAAAGTCCGAGAAACGCTCCCCGCAATGCTCATCACCCGGAAAGCGACAAACATCTCACCAAAGCAGCTTATAAGCGATTGACTTCCAAGCGGTTATGCGCGATCATTCCCCGTGTAACTGCCACGAAAACTGCGATGTCGATTCGGTCTACCCGCAGGATAAGAACAAGAACAGCCTCTCCACCCATTGGAGAGCGCAAGCGCGGGAAATCCATCTCCTCAATCGTGGTTTCGTAGCGACGCAACCGGGTTCATCCGCGGCCGGGCGAATCGCCGCTTTTCACTATTGAGGAGATTCGAAATGAGTAAAGCGAAAAAGCAACTCAAGCAAGAAACTTCCTTCTCTTTCTGGACGCTTTCGTTCGCGCTGGTCTGCGCCCTTGCGCTGGCGGGCTGCGGCGGTGGGGGCGGAGGAAGCACCGCCGTGATGCCGACACCCGGCGGAGGCCAGCAAATGCCAGGCGGTGGTAGTGATATGACCGGCGGCGGAATGACTGGCGGTAGCACTTATACCCCTCCGCCTCGAACACGAATGCTGGACGCGGAAATTCCGGACGTGCTGGTCGGCACGGTGATTGACGAGTTGGTGAATGATTTCCGGAGGACGGCGAGGAATCTACCCAGCTTTGGAACAAGGGGAGGCATCGGCCACATCACAAAATCGTCTTACAACAACCACCCGGACATCCAAACACTCGATCGAG
>WTGD01000394.1 GCA_011523725.1 Nitrospinota bacterium | reverse complement strand
GTATATCGCTCTCGTTGCGAACGGAAAGGTTTCTCTCAAGATTCAGGGTCCGAGAGGAGGGCGTTTGCACAACCCCTATAGCGTGATTGCCGTGAACCCAAAGCGCCATCCGCACGTGAAATTTGATTTGGCGGTGAAATATATCAATTTTCTTACATCCGGCGAGGGCCAAGGCATCATCCGTGATTTCCGGCTCATGGGAAAGCAACTCTTTTATCCAAACGCGAAAACCCCCCGCTGACAGGCTTGTAGGAGAAGCGTTTTGGAATACTTGCTTGATGGGTTTGCCGATGGACTGATGCGTGTGCTTCGGGCAGACCCTCAGGTCATGCTCGCCGCCTGGGTGACCATCAAGGTAGGTTTCTGGGCTACGATTCTAGCGTCTCTCATCGGCTTGCCGGTTGGATTTTTGCTGGCGATGGGCCGCTTTAGAGGGCGCGGGTTCGCTATCACACTGCTCCAGACATCGCTTGGTTTGCCGACCGTCGTTATCGGATTGCTCGCATATGGTTTTCTCTCCAGGCGAGGTCCTTTGGGATTCGCCGACTTGTTGTTCACTCCCTCGGCCATTGTCGTTGGATTGGTTGTCCTGGCGGTTCCACTCGTGGCGGTATTCTCTATGACGTCTGTCGCATCCGTGGACGAAAGGGTACGGGAAACAGCCCTTACATTGGGCGCGTCGAACGGGCTTGTGGCATGGACCGTGCTGCGCGAAGCCCGCTTCGGGATGATGGCCGCAGTATTGGCGGCATTTGGCCGCGTCTCCTCGGAAGTGGGAATCGCCATGATGCTCGGAGGGAACATAGAAGGATATACACGAACCCTGACCACAGCCATTGCGCTTGAAAGTATGAAAGGAGAATTCGGTTTCGGGATAGCGTTGGGCGTCGTGCTCTTGGCGATCATTTTCGTGACAAATTTATTTTCTCGCTACATTCAAAGGTCCTGAGATGGAAGTGTTTCTTCTGGAAAACGTGAAATTTCGGTTCGAAACCGATTTGGTTCTGGACATAGAGAGGGTGACGGTCTCGTCCGGCGAGGTGGCGCTGCTCACTGGTGCGAATGGTTCCGGGAAAACAACGCTATTGCGCGTGATGGCGGGTTTGCTTACGCCTGAGGATGGCATTATCCAATATAAGGGTGCCCCCATCATTTTCGGCAAAGCGGGACTCGAACACAGGAGAAGGGTCACACTCCTTGCCCAGGAGCCATATCTTTTTCGGGGAAACGTGTTGTTGAATGTTTCTTATGGGCTCCGTGCGCGTGGAATGAGCATAACGCAAGCGAATGAAAAGGCTGAAGAGGCTATTCTCAAAACGCGATGCGAAGGCTTGATTCACCGAGACGCTGCAAAACTCTCTGGGGGGGAGAAAAAGCGCGTAGCTCTTGCCAGGGCGTTAGCGGCGGGAGCGGAAACCCTTCTTCTGGATGAGCCTATCTCTCATTTGGACGAGGAAAACAGCAAGCAGATTGTCGAAATAATCAAAGAGCTGGCCACCTCTGGAATCACTTTGGTCGTGAGCACGCACATACCGGAATGGGCAAGTTCTCTTTCAGTGAAAAACGTGCGGCTCGCATATGGGAGGGTAGTGTGACTCAGGGCAAATTGGTTTCATCGGTATGGTGTGAATCCCCGAATAGATCGGCCTCGATCGGGCCTCCGCGCCAAACGGGGTATTGCCTGACATAATAATCTACCAATCCTGCCTCGAACACTCCTGGTTGTGTGTAATCCGTAACTTGTTTTTGGGAGCGGTGGCATGCGTGCGCTTTTAGTCTCGCATGCGGATAGCTCCTCCCATCAATAATGGTTGTGTAATCGTCTCGATAAACGAGATCGGAGCGATTGTACAAACCGCGCCTTTTCACTGGCGATATTCGGTGGTACAGGCGTTTGGGCGCAGCATCCGGATTTTTCCTCACAAGCCGATGGAAAGCCTTTGTGGCCCAGCCGCCGACGGCGATGTGGTCCGGGTGTCCGGTAACGCCGTCTTGCCCATATGTCACGACCACGTCGGGAGAAAAGTTTCGGATGAATTCTTCGATGCGAGGAAGGATTCTTGAATCATCAATTGATTTCAATCCGCCATCCGGGTAGTTCCAGAGCGTCATATCCTTCACGCCAAGCACACGGCAGGCGTCTTTCAGCTCTTTTTCTCGGACATCGCCCAACTCATCCGGTCTGCATACACCGTTCGTGAGGCCTGCTTCTCCCCGGGTCAGGGTAAGGAGACCCGTTCGCACGCCCTGGTTCGCGTAGAGCGTGAATGTGGCCGGGTTCCCGAAGGATTCATCATCTGGATGTGCGTAAACATGGAGAATGGAGCGCTGAGAGGTAGCTTTATTCATAACGAAGAAGTGAGTTGGGGAGCCTCCAAGCAAACAAGGCTTGCATATTACCATTTCAAATCATTTGTTCAAGAATTACGTCCTCCGTTTTTCTTTTTTTCTGGGTGCCCTCGTGAAGAAAATAACAGATTGTGCCCTCAAGCATGGAATCAAATGTCACCAAGCGAAAAAAGTTTTTCCAATTTTCGTCCTCTTGCCCTGTATCTCTCTTTGGTTTATATGAATCATACGCCCACGAGACCCTGAAATTTGCTATCATCAAACCAATATCGAGTTGATGCTGATCGGTGATTCGTACAACCCTGTTCCACTACAAGGAGTTGGTATTGTGGAGTTAGTCATTTCAAGGGATACGTTGCTCAGGGCCCTGCAGACCATACAAGGTGTCGTCGAAAACAGAAGCAGTGCAATGCCAATATTGCAAAATGTGCTTATCGAGACCGAAGGCAAAAAGAATATCCGCTTGTTGGGTACGAATCTTGATATCAGCATGCGTGGAATGTTCGAGGCGGAAGTGGAGAAAGCAGGGAAAGTTACGCTCAATGCAAGGAAATTGTTCGACATTGTCCGAGAACTTCCTGAAGCGGAAGTCCGTTTCACGGAAGAAGACGGACAGTGGATTGAAATGCGCTGTGAGCGCTCAAAATTCCGTTTTCCGGGGTTGCCGCCTGCAGAATTTCCCGCACTTCCAGAGTCGAAAGAGTCAGACGCGCATACGATTTCTGCTTCGGTTTTATCGGAAATGATTCGAAAGACGATGTTTGCGATTTCTCAGGACGAGACGCGCTATACTTACAATGGCGTTTACATGGAAACCGAAGCCGATATCCTGCGCCTCGTTGCTACCGATGGCCATCGGTTGGCTATGATTGAGCGGCCGAGCGAAGGGTTGGTGCTTCATGAAGGAGTGATTGTCCACAAAAAAGCTTTGGGAGAACTCGTAAAGCTCTTGCAAGGCGTCGAGGGTGAAGTATCCGTCTCTCTCACCCACGTCTCCAGCGGTCAGGGCTTGTCCCTTTCCGGAGATGAAGCATCGGCCTCCCTCACTCCAAATCACATCATTTTTCAAATGGAAAATATTGCGCTATCGGCCCGGCTGATAGACGGTGAATTTCCGAAATACAGGCAAGTGATTCCGGATAACAATGAGCACTCCATTTTGATGAACCGGGAAAGCTTAACGCAAGCGCTCAGGCGGGTTGCGCTTTTCACGAACGAAACGCGCATGGTGAAGTTCGCGTTTTCCCCGGGCCAGTTGAAGTTGACGACGAACGGATCAGAAGCGGGGGAGGCTGAGGAAATCATCGAATCGAACGCGCAGACAGACATCACGATTGGATTCAATTCAAGGTATTGTCTCGATGCGCTCTCCATTCTGGACGAAGAGCAAATCAGCATGGAGTTAAAGGATTCGCTGAGCCCTGGGGTGCTCTCTCCCAAAGACTCGGATGGTTATACATATGTTGTGATGCCGATGCGTGTCTAAACAGCCCTTCGGTTTGCTCAAAGGTTTAATTGATGCAGCAAGTTTTCCCCTAAGTGAAAATAGTTGGGGGACGATGATTTCTCAGGCGCCTCTTTAGTGGGGCGCCTGTATTTTTTCTGTCGTGGATCCGGTTAGATGAAGTTCTATTTTTCAGAAAACGCGAGTGAGAATTCAAGCCGCTATTATGGTTGGGTGATAGTGGGCCTGACCTTTTTCACCATGGCTGTCGGTGGTTCCGTCGTCGGAACTTTTCCTGTCTTTTATGTGGCTTTTCTCAATGAATTCGGGTGGTCTCGGGCGGACACCGCCCTGGCGTTTTCTTTCTCGATGGCCACCTATGCGATTTCCGCCGGCTTGATCGGCGCAATGGTGGACCGTTGGGGCCCCAGGGTGATCATCCCCACGGGAATCACGATTCTGTGCGTCGGCCTTGTGTTGATGTCAAAGGTTTCCAGTTTGCCCACCCTGTATTTTTTCTACGGGGGCGTCGTAGCGCTGGGCATTACCATGTTCGGGTTTATTCCCACGAGCACCGTTGTTAGTCAATGGTTTGCGCAAAGACGATCTGTGGCGATGGGGATATCGTTATCGGGAAGGAGTTGTGGCGGTATCGTCATGGTTCCGTTTTCCGCTTATCTCATTGCGACTTTCGGGTGGCGCTCGGCGTATGTTTTATTGGCGATTGGCATCATCGTCATATTGGTTCCCTTGAATGTGCTTTTCCATCGTAGCCGCGCCGACATCGCGGAAAAAAAAGCAGGAAATGACCTCAAGGCGAACTGGACATTAAAAGAAGCCCTGTCTGATTCGGTTTTTTGGCTTTTATTCCTGGCGGGAATTTTCAATGGCGTCGGTTTCAGCGTTGTCGGTGTTCACCAGGCCGCCCACATGGTTGATGTGGGAATGAGCACGATTAAAGCTGCTTCTCTCATTGGAGGTCTCGCTGTAGTCAGAGCCTTGGGAGGTATTTTCGGTGGGTGGGTGGGGGATCGAATCGGCCGGACCCGAACTTTTTACCTTTTAAGCCTGGTTGCCATGTCGGGTGTTTTCCTGTTGATGAACTTATCGGAACACCTTGCCTGGCTGGGGTATGCCTATGTTCTGGTGTATGGCATCGGCGCCGGAGCCCGGGGCGCGATTTTCGTATCGCTCAAGGCGGATATTTTCGCCGGCAAGAGTTTTGGCCGAATCCTGGGTTTCAGCCAGGCGGGCGGGGGATTGGCCTCGGCCGTCGGACCTTGGATCGCGGGATACATTTTTGATCTGTGGGAGAGCTATTATTGGGCGTTTATTCTCGTGTTGAGTGTTCAAATATTATCGCTCGTTGCAGTGGCGGCGGCGTCATCGCAGGAAAAGAGAAGAAAAGGATGATTTTCGTGACAGTATTCAGGAAGCCGCTTTTTCTTTTTCTGCAATCATCGATTCGATGAAGGAAATCATGCTTTCGGGTGATGTTTGTTCAATGTTCAATGTGCCGTGATATAG
>WTGD01000194.1 GCA_011523725.1 Nitrospinota bacterium | reverse complement strand
GGATATGTGCGCGCGCGGCTTCCTGATCGGTGGGACAGCCGGCAGAACCACCCTGAACGGGGAGGGGCTTCAGCATCAGGACGGCAACAGCCACCATCTGGCATATCCCGTACCGAATCTGCTCACATACGACCCGGCTTTCGCTTTCGAGATGGCGGTGATCATACAGGACGGAATTCGCAGAATGTATCAAGAACAGGAGAAAATCTTCTACTATCTCACCGCCTACAACGAGAACTACGCCATGCCGCCGATGCCCGAAGGCGCGCGGGACGGGATACTGAAAGGCATGTATCTCTTTAAGCGCTCGGAGAGAGACTCGGGCCTTAAAGCACAACTATTGGGCAGTGGCACCATCATGAACGAGGTACTCAAAGCGCAGGAAATTTTGGAAACACGCTATTCGATATCAGCAGATGTATGGAGTGTCACGAGTTACAAAGAGCTCAGGCGAGACGCTCTCGAAGTCGAACGATGGAACATGCTGCACCCGGATTGCGCGCCGAAAATACCTTACGTAACGCAATGTCTCGCGTGTGTACCCGGCGTCTGCGTGGCGGTCTCGGACTATGTGAAGGCCACACCCGACTCGATCTCGAAGTGGGTTCCCAAGCCCATGATTTCGCTGGGAACCGAGGGGTTCGGAAGAAGCGAGTCGAGAGCATCGCTCAGAGATTTCTTTGAAATCGACGCACGCTATATCGTACTCGCCACCTTGTACAGCTTGGCGCGAGACAAGAAGATATACCCCGAACTCGTGAACAAAGCGATGAAAGATCTGGATATCGACCCCGAAAAAAGCAACCCGATGATTTTTTAATGCAAATCCCGAGGCAGTTCCATGACCATTGAACTCAAACTCCCCGAGCTCGGGGAAAACATCACGTCCGGAAAAGTGATCGCCGTTTTGGTGAACGTGGGAGAAACCATCGCGGTGGATCAGTCGGTCATTGAAGTGGAAACCGACAAGGCGCTCATCGAAGTCCCCTCATCCGTCGGGGGCAAAATAACGGAAATTCATCTCAAACCCGGCGACGACGCTGAAGTGGGAGGAACCATTCTCGTCATCGAAGAAAGCGACGCTAGCATGGAGCCCACTTTGGATGAGGAGAATTTTGAGGAAATCTCATCAGACACTGCCGAGTCGATGGACCCGGCAGAAACCCAGCCCATGATGATAGATGAACCCGCACCGTCTTTAGAGACAAAGGGCAAAGATGCCGCCACGACGGAATCCGCAACTGCCGGATATTCTCTGGAGCCCACCGAAACCCCGTCCGAGGCGTCTGCACCGGAGAATACCGAAACCCCAGCGCCAAAGAGCAAAAAAGAGCCCGCGCCCGCGGCGCCCTCGGTACGCAGAATCGCCCGTGAGGCGGGCGTCGACATAAGCGACGTGCCGGGCAGCGGGATTGGAGGCAGGATATCCGCGAAAGACGTCAGGGAATTTGTGGCAGCGCAAGGGGGCGCCGCCGTACCGGGTGCGCCTGCTCCCGCGCTGATGAGCGTACCCGTTCAACTGCCCGACCTTGCCCGCTGGGGAGAGGTTAGGCGTGAGCCGATGTCGGGAATCCGGCGCGCAACGTCCGTGAATCTCACCCGTGCATGGACAAGCATTCCCCATGTGACTCAGTGCGAAAAAGCTGATATTTCCGAACTCGATGATTTGAGAAGAAAATTCTCCCAAAAGGCGGAGGCTGCCGGCGGTAAACTCACCATCACCGCCATTCTCATAAAAGTCATTGCCTCAGCCCTCAAAGTCTTCCCGCAATTCAACGCGAGCGTCGATGCGGGGGTGAACGAGATTGTTTACAAGAACTACGTGCACGTGGGCGTCGCCGTAGACACTGAAAACGGCTTGCTCGTTCCGGTGATTCGCGATGCGGACAAAAAGAACATCATCGAACTCTCGGTGGAACTGGGCGAAGCCGCGGAGCGCGCCCGCTCCCGAAAACTCGCCCCGGACGAGATGCAGGGCGGTTCCATCACCATCACGAACCTCGGCGGCTTTGGCGGAACGTATTTCACCCCGATAGTGAATTGGCCCGAAGTCGCCATTCTCGGCGTCTCCCGGGCGCGTATGGAACCGGTTTGGGCGAAAGACGCGGCGAAATTCGAACCGCGCCTGATGCTTCCGCTCATGGTTTCTTATGATCACCGCATCATCGACGGAGCGGATGGCGTCAAATTCCTGAGGTGGGTGGCCGACGCGCTGGAAGAACCCATGCTGATGAGCCTCGAGGGTTGAACGAACCTTTCGGATGCGTATACGGCAGGGTGTTTGCGTGTGGCGGGAAACAAGCCCCCAGAACCCCCTGGATCGACCCGTCCCACCGTTTTCTATTCGCAATTCACCCCGATTTATCTTTTGGGTGCCTGTTCGATGACGAACCTCCTGGGCGACTGGAATTTCCTGCAATCCTGGTGGTGGAAACCCTATCTCAAACCACTCATCGGCCTGGGCTGGTTTGCAGGAGTCATCGCGCTCGGAGCGATCATCTTCTTCGCCCTTATGGGAAGCGCCAGGCTCTCTGAATACAGAAACGCCCTCTTCCCTCCCAAAGAACCCGAGATTCCCGAGGACGAAGCGGCGCTCGTCGATTTCATGGATTCTTACTTCCCGGAAGCGTCTGAAGAAGAGGTCATATTAATGGAGCACATCCTCGACGACGTCATGAAGGAGGATATTCACCCGCAAATGGCGCGTGAAATAGAGGACCGGGGCATCCCGGTCCGTCTCTTGACGCTCCCGTCTCCCGAAATTGTACGCGCAGTGGGATGCTACCCCGTAGCCGTGTGGATTCCTCGCCTGAACGCGATAGAGATATACGCCTCGGTCGTCAAGAGCGAGTGCCGGCGGGACCCGAGTCGCTACAGGGAGTTGATAGGCGATTTACTGCTCCATGAAATCGGCCACGCTTTAGGTCTGGATGAGCCGAAAATCAAGGATTTCGGCGTGTAGCGACCCTATCTATCCGCACCATGTCCGTTCAAATCGGCGGGGTCGGTCACCTCGATGCTGCCCTTGAGTCCGAACAGGCGCTGCATCTTCTTTCTGAAGGCCGGCGTAAAGAGTTTTTCGGCATAAAAGCGGCCCGCCACCCTCTTGTTCACCTGCGCCAAGGTGGGATAGACGTGAACCGTATCCACCACCTCCTTGACGTGCATCTTCTTCCGAACGGCCAGCACGAACTCGTGCAATATCTCTCCCGCTGCAGGCCCGACCAAATCAGCTCCCACGAGCCTGCCCTTCTCATCGCACACCACCTTGCAAACGCCCTCCGTCTCTCCGTCCAAAACGGCGCGGTCCACCCGGCTCATCGGAAAGCGCAACACCTGCATGCGATTCGCCCCCAAAGCCGCTTCGGCGTCGGCTTCGCTCAAACCGACGTGCGCCGCCTCGGGCGTGGTGTAGATCGTCCACGGCACGGCGTCGTAGTTCGTCTTTTTCTTGAGAAACGGGATCGAGATGCCAAAAGGCGCACTGAACAGCATGTTTCTGAGGGCCACACCTGCCTCATACTCCGCCATGTGAGTGAAGAGATACTGCCCCCGGATGTCGCCAGCGGCGAATATGCGTGGGTTCGAAGTTTGAAGATACTCATCCGTCTCCACGCCGCGCGGAGAGTACTTCACACCCGCTTTCTCCAGGTCCATCCCACCCACATTGGGCGATCGTCCGGTCGCGATGAGGAGTTGATCGCAGGCCCATTCGCGCTTGCCCGACGGCGTATCGGCCTCGAGGAGAATCTCCTCGCCACGCTTCTCGACTCTTTGCGTGTTCACGTTGAAATGGAGTCTGAGACCGGATTTCGTCAAAGAATCAGCCAGAATTGCGGCCATTTCCTTATCGAGCCTCGGCAAGAGCTTCGGAGCGCTTTGCAGAACTTCCACATCGGCGCCTAGTTGTTGAAAGGCCTGGGATAGCTCCAGTCCAATCGGTCCGGCTCCCAGCACCACCAAGCGCTTCGGCAATTCCTCCAAATCGAAAACGGTTTCGTTCGTGAGGTAGGGCACACTATCGAGGCCGGCGATGGGCGGCACGAAGGGAGAACTCCCCATGGACAGCAAGAACCGCTTGGCCCGCAGGGTTCTGTCCCCTATTTGAAACGTATCGGGACCGGTAAAGGCGCCATCGCCGAAGATCACCTCGATGCCCATGCCCTCGAAACGCTCGGGCGCGTCGTGCTCGCCGATATGGGCCTGGGCCGCCTTCATACGCTTCATGACACGGGGGAAATCGACCTGCACGTCGCCCACGTCAATCCCGAACTCGGACATCGAGCGCGCTTGCGCCGCCAGCCGCGCCGAGCGGATCAGGCCTTTCGAGGGTACGCACCCGTAATTCAGGCAATCGCCGCCGAGCTTCGTCTTCTCGACGAGCGCGGCTTTCGCTCCTAGTTGCGCCGCGCCAACGGACGCTACCAAACCACCGACTCCCCCCCCGATGGATACCAAATCAAACACCGATTCACTTTGCATTTTCATATCCTCTCCAGACGGCGAAAGCGCCTAACCTGCAACCAATGCGGAGCAGCCCACTCAAGACGTTACCTTATCGGGTTTCAACCCGAACGAGAAGAACAAAACTGCGATGAGCAGATAGCCGGCCGCTATGCCGGGCGCCGCCCCCCACCCGAAGAAACTCACGACGCCGCCGGGCGTGATTCGCCAGGCGTGAATGATCCCGAACCAGCTTAATACCGCGCCGGCCAGCGCCCAGCCTGCGGCCTGTTTGGGTTCCCGGTCCACCAACTTCGCCACAATGGCCGTCATGATGATGGACGTAAAAAGAAAGCCGCGCTCTAAAGTGATCATCCCCACCAGGTGGAATCCCGCCTTGGCGAACGCGTCCTGTCCCACTTTCCACAAGGTGGTGCCCGCCCCTCTCAAGGAAGATTCCACCATCAACAGGCCCCAAGCGGCGATGGCGGGTATCAGGCCAATTGCCACGGCCGGCCCGTGGTTTCTCGGCACAGCCTGAAACGCCTGTGTGAGCATCATCACCCCTATCCAGAGCATGAGGGCGAAGAGCGCCTCGCCCGGAATGATTTTCGAAAGCGCCGCTATCGAACCGGTAAAGCAAAGAATCGTCATCACGATACCGTTCAGGGCGCTGTAGCCCGAGCGCGCCCCGACCCTTTTCCAGGCCGGATGTCCGATATATATGGTCGTGGGAAAACAACTGCCCAGACATGCCGCGAGAAGCGAACCCGCGCCGTTCACCGCCAGAGAGCTGCCCGTTTCGAATTCGTCGCCCGCCGCGGAAGCGCTCTCGAGGCACATCAGGCTGCCCACGAGCGTCATCAGGCCCATGGGGATGGAAAC
>WTGD01000356.1 GCA_011523725.1 Nitrospinota bacterium | reverse complement strand
CTCCAGGGTTCAGTGGGAGGACATCTGCGGGATGACCGGCGCCCCTAGGCGAATAGGCCTCGGTTTCTTGCACAACTCCCCGCCCAACACGCCGATGGGAAGCAACATCAAGGCCTTCGGCCACGGCGGCTCCGGCGGAGCGCTTGCATTCTGTGACAGGGAGCGGAACATGGCGTTCGGTTCGTGCACCAACTTCCAACCCTCGGGAATGCCCCCTGGAATCCGCACCCGCTCCCTGGTCGCAGCCGCCTTCGGGAAAGCGCCGGACTGGAAACCCGAGGCGACGGCGGAAACCTAGCCCGTAGGGACAGCCCCTCCTCGCTCGGAATTGACCACAGCAGTCATTCCGCCGAATGTTGGTTGCGCAATGGTCTTGTAGGGGCCGCATATATGCGGCCCGCCCCGTGCGTTATGTGGGTCGCATGTATGTCGGACATATATGTCCGACCTACACTCCGAATCACGAAATCGGGAGTTTTCAACAATCCCATCAAAGGGGCAGTGGTGCTGCCCAACCCGCGAAGAGTTTTTCAACAGTTTCTTGATGATCAATGCCCTAAATCACCCCGTCTTCCTTGAGCCTGTCGATCTCTTCTTTCGAGAGGCCGAGCAGATCGCCCAGAATCTCCTCGTTGTGAAGGCCGCTCTGGGGAGCGGGGGCTTCATAGCCGCCCGGGGTTTTGCTGAACTTGAGGGGAAAGGCGGCCGTCTTGACTTCGCTTAGATTCCCAAGCGTGGGGTGGGGGAGGTCTTCGATCATGCCCCGCTCTTTCAGGTGCGGCCAGGCGAGAATGTCCCGGATGGTGTGCACGGGTCCGCAGATGACGTCGAAACGGCGCAGTTCCGAGAGCGCCTCCTCCACTGTATGTTTTTCCGTCCACTCGGTGATGACGGCGTCCACCTCGTCGTTGTTCGTGATGCGCCCGCTCAGGTCCGCGTAGCGCGGGTCGCCCACCAGTTCATCGCGCCCGACGGCGCGCAGGATATTGTTCCAGTGCTCATCCGTGCCCGAGCCGACCACCAGCCAGCCGTCTTTTGCCGGATATGCGTTGAAAGGGGATAGGCGCATGATGCGGTTCCCCAGCCGCTCGGGCAGCCCCAGCGCCTCGTAGCAGTCCATCGGCTCATCGAACACCAGGGATAGGAGGCAGTCCACCATGGAGACGTCAATCCACTGGCCCTGGCCGGTTCGCTCGCGATGCAGCAGCGCCGTGGTGATGGCGCCATAGGCGAACGTGCCCCCGATGCTGTCCGCGATGGCGGAGCCCGCCTTGGTGGGCGGGCCGTCGGGGAAGCCGGTCAGGTTCATGAGGCCGGAGACCGCCTGGGTGACGGCGTCGTAGCCCTTGAGCCGCGCATCGGGGCCGCTCTGGCCGTAGCTGGTGATGGAGCAGTAGACGAGCCCCGGGTTGCGTTTTTCGAGCGTCTCGTAGTCGATCTTGAGGCGTTCGGTAACGCCCACGGAGAAGTTCTCGACGAGCACGTCGGCCTCGTCCACCAAGCGATGGAACAAATCCAGCCCGCGCGGCTCCTTGAGGTTCAGGGTCAGGGATTTCTTGTCGCGCGTTCTCTTTAAGTAAGCGATTCCCAGATCGTCCTCGGTCTGCCGGTGGAAGGACACGCCCTCGGGGCCGGCGAAGGGAGGGCCCATGGCGACGACGTCGCCCGTGGCCGGGTGGTTCACCTTGATGACTTCCGCCCCCAGGCCCGCGAGCAGGAGCGTCGTCCAGGGCCCCGAGTAGAACTGGGTCAGGTCCAGCACCCGGAATCCTTCGAGCGGTTTCGGCATCGCAGGCTCCTGAGAAAAGAAAGGGAATTATATACTCAAGTTGACGAGTTTTTCTTGCCGGTCAACACATAAAGAGTCCAATTGTAGGGGACAAGTCGCGAACAGCCCATACGGTCGCCACTCGGGGTGTAGGTCGGACATATATGTCCGACATATATGCGTCCCATTTCGTGGGCGCAAAAAAAACCAGGGCCGCATATATGCGGCCCCTACACACCCCCCGGCAAAACGGTATCCCGTCGCCGTTATGCTGGCATTGCAGGCTTTTTCGACAACCCCCCAAGGGGGGAGTGGTTGTTGAACAATCAACTTACATCGGGTTCGCCGTTGTCTTCCGTTTAATTATCGCACTACTGGAAGTGATTTGCCGTCCCCGCCGTTCGCCTTCATTCGGCGCGCCTCGTCCATCGGGCACAGGGTGATGCAGGTCGCGCAGATGTGCGGCGCGTTCTCGGTGAAGGCCATCATGCGTCCGGCGAGCTGGAGTTCGGGGTAGCCGTAGCGCTTCCTGAATACGTCGACGGCCTTCTCCGGCGAGACTTTTTGGGGATACATCACCATGCACTTGTAATGATCCACCGCCCCGTCTCCGGGCAGCGCGCCCGCCGGGCAGGGCTTGATGCACTTATAGCCGCACTCCACGCAGAAATCGGGCACGACGCCGTATCGTTTGGGCGGGTCGGCTTCGAGCGCGGCTGTGGTAATGACCGCTCCGAGTCTCAGGCGCGAGCCGTATTCGGCGGTGATCAGGTTGTTGTTCACGCCGATTTCGCCCATGCCCGCATTCACCGCCGCGAGCCTCAGGTCGAAAGAACCCTGCATGAACACCTCGGGTTCCGCGCCTTCGCTCAGGATACGGAGCGAGGGAATGTCCCTTCCCGCGGGCGTGGGCAGCGCCATGTGTCCCTTATCCTCGAGCCAGAGCGAGAGCCGGTATGAGAGCTTGTTGATCCAGGCCTCGTGCCCGTAATAGCCGAATTCCAGGTAGCCCACCGAAGGCCGGGGCGTCGCGTTGCCAAAGGGCATCCGGCGCGCGAAGACGACGACGCTCCTTGCGTCCTTCACCAGGTCCTCGGGCTTGCAGCCCGGCAGGGCTTTCTCGTAACCCTCGCACGAGGAAATGTTTACGAGGTCGGCGCCGAATTCCCGGGCCTGCGCCTTGACGTCGGCGGAGGAAATCGCGGTGCTTGAGCCGTTATCCATCCTGGGGATTCTCCAGCAGGGCCGGGTCGATGACCTTGCGCGCGTCTTCGTCGGACCAGGATTCGCGGTGAAAGGGCGCATCCGCGAAATCGCGGCCCTGATCCATCGGGCAGAGCGCGATGCAGGCGCTGCACGGGTGCGGCGGGCTGTCGGTGTAGGAGAGGCCCTTGGCCGCCATGATCATGGGCTTGCCCCGGAAGAGTTTCCTGAAATGGGCGAGGGCTTTTTCCGGCGCGACCAGGTCCGGCCGGATGACCATGCAGCGGTAGTGATCCACCGTGCCGTCGCCCGGGAGCGCGTTCGCGGGACAGGCTTCCACGCAGCGAAAGCCGCACTCACGGCAGAACTCGGGGATCGCGCCGTATCGGTTGGGCGGGTCGGGCGCCAGATTCGCCTCGGTGAGCACCGCGCCCAGGCGGACGCGGGAGCCGTACTGCGGCGTGATGAGGCAGTTGTTGGCGCCGATATGGCCGAGACCGGCCTTGACCGCCGCGAGCCGCAAGTCGAAGGAGCCCCGGAGGAAGACCCTGGGCTCGGGGCCGTCTTCTTCCACGCGGAAATTCGTGATGTCGCGCCCCGACGGCGTGGCGCCTGAGAGCCAGCCCGCGTCTTCGAGATGAAGCGAGAGGCGGTAGCAGGCTTCGTTCAGGAAATTCTCGGGGATGTACTCGCCGAATTCCATCGCGCCGATGCTCGGATACGGCGTGGCCGCGGCGAAGGGGATGCGCTTGGCGATCACGATGACGCTGTTCGCCATGGGGAAGAGGTCTCTGGGGCGGCAGCCGGGCTCCGCCTCCGCGAAATCCTCCGCCGATGCGACCCCCGCGAGGTCGGCGCCCAACTCCCGGGCGATGCGCTTCACTTCCTGAGCGTCGAGGGATTTTCGGGCGTCGGTTTCGTTCATGTGGGAGACCTCGGGTTTTCGCCGTCGGCATCCTGCGCGGTGACCTGGAGTTGCTCCTCCTCTCCCGGAGTCCGTTTCGCGCCGAAGGGTTCATTCGAGAGGATAGGATGAATCTAGCATAACGCCGCGATGAGGCAAAATCGCAACGCACGGGGCGTCGAGCCACTGCCGGAACTTTCTTGGTTCGAATCCTCCTCAAGGGCATCTTCTTCGGTGAGCGATCGCCCGGCGGGGAGGGGCGCATTTGCCCGCAATTGTGGTCACCGGGTTTTCGGGATGATGGGGTATGCTGGAGAGGCCGCCCGTCGGCCCTCGTTTTTCAGGCGGCGGAGGCGGCGCGGATCGCTCGAGCCGGGGGGCCGCTAAGGCGAGGTGAGGAACGTGCGAAATGCAAATAATAATTTCCGAAAATATCGATAAAATTCGCGAAATTCACGGGGTTTTTCGATAAATTTCCGTAAATTTTCGAGGGGAAATGCGCGGAATTGCGGGCAGATGCATGCGCGAAAACCGGTTCCGGCGGCCGGATTCCGCCGCCGCCAGGCCCAAACGCGGGGGCATTCTGCCATGGCCCGCATCCCCCGCGATGACGGCAAATGCGGGGAAATGCGTGGTTTGAAATGACTCCCCCTGGTCGGCGAACCTTCCCTCCCCGGTCGGGTTCGACCCCGCCATTGACACCACTCCCCCCGCGTGAAAGCATCAGGGGAAACACCATCAACCAAGCGGGCGTTCGTGCCGCCTCCCGCCTTCTTCTCGGTAAGGAGAACAAAGATGATTCGGCGTATCTATCGGTGTGCGGCCGCGGTTTTCGTCATCTGCGCGTTCGCCGCGAATCCGGCGCAAACTACTGAAAAAGAAGTCGTTTTCATCAAGGCGTTTTATCCCCTGGATGAGCCGAGGTTTCACTGCATCGACATCCCCGGCCACCGCGACCGCGTGAGGACCACCGCCGCCCTCGTCGTGCACACCTGCAAGGAGGGCATCTGGAACCTCGATGGGCAGTTCGACCCCGCCGCCGTGGGGAAGGGCATGCTCCGGATGCCCGAATACGGGCTTTGCGTCGCCGCGGCTTCCGCCGCTGACGGCGCGAAGCTCACCCTCAAAAAATGCGACGGCACAGCCTTTCAGAACTGGCGTTTCGAGAACTACCGCCTGCGCTTGAAGGCGCATCCCGACAAGTGCATCACCATCGGCCCCGAACCCTCCCGCCTCACGCGGGGCGGGCGCAGGCTGCCGAGCCGCCACCTGGCGCGATCCCTGGCTCTCGGGACGTGCTCCGAAGATGCGCTCGAAAGACAGCTCTGGCGCATGGAGCGGCCCATGAAGCGCACCGGCTCCATCATGCCGTTCAAGTGAGGGGGAGCGCTCCCGCTGCATATCGTGCCGGCGTAGTCCCCCGCGCCCGTCCATAAAAGAGTCTGTAGAGACAGGTCGCGGCC
>WTGD01000375.1 GCA_011523725.1 Nitrospinota bacterium | reverse complement strand
CTCGCGGAAGACTAAGAGTAATGATTTCTACGATTTTCCCCTGACCTCCCCGGAGTTCAAGGAAGTCCGGGGAGGTCAGGGTAGTGAAGTGAGCGACCCCCCTTTTTTCGTGCTTCGCACTTCACGCCAGGGTCGCCCGTTTGACACGCCGTTTGACACCGGCGTGACGGGCGGGCGGGTCGCTCACTTCACCGTTACCACTCTACTTATCCCTGCGGGAAGGCTCTTGTGAGGACGAACGAAGAGCCGCGGCGCTGGGAGCAACTCCCCGAACCGGTCCGCACCATCGCGTGGATCCTCGCCTACTCCCTGGCCTTCGTCGGCAAGATCGTCACTTGGAGTGGCCGGGGCGTCATCGCCGGCGGGAAGATCGCCGCGCGGACCGTCCGAATCTTGATCCGGTGGCCCAAGGCCACCGTCTTCGGGGCCGGTCTCGCCGTCGCCGTCTGGAACGTTTTCTATGTACCCTTCCCGGCCTCCGGAGACAACGAACTGCTGGATCACATCGCCCGCAACTCGCCCCGGATTGCGGCGGCCGTGTTCGTTGCCGGCATCGCCGCTCCCGCTGTGGGAGCCTGGTTGTTCGGCTACGTCTCCATCTCGGTCTGGCGCGTCTGGGGCCATTCCCGGCGGCGGGGCCGCCACTGGGGCCATCTTCCCGGCTGGCCCCAGTCTCCACGCGACGCGTCTCCCAGCCTCGTCGTCGGAGAGGTTCACCACCCGGTAGAGCCTCGAGAAATCGGGCTTCCGTCTTGGCTCACCATCCCCGAGAAGGGCCTCTACACCGGAGTCGCCATCTTCGGGGCCGTCGGCACCGGCAAGACCTCCGCGTGCATGTACCCCTTCGCCGAACAGCTTCTGAGTTGGCAGGCCAAAGATCGACACCGGCGGGCCGCTGCCTTGGTCCTGGAGGTCAAGGGGGACTTCTGCCACCAGGTCCGGGAAATCCTCGCCGCCGCCGGCCGCGAAGAGGACTACGTCGAGATCGGCATCGGCACCGGGCGCAGCTGGAATCCCCTCAGCGCCACGTGGCTGGATCCCTACTCGCTGGCCTACACCATCTCGTCCCTGCTCAACCAGCTCTTCGGCAAGGGCAAGGAACCCTTCTGGCAGCAGGCCTCCACGAACCTGGTGCGCTGGATCATCCAGACCCACCGCGCCCGCGAGGGCGGATGGGTGACCTTGCGCGACGTCTACCGTTGCGCCATCGATTCGGATCTGCTCCTGAAACGGATCCGGGAAGCGGAACGATACGCCCAGCGCAAGGCCGGGAAGCGGACCATCTCCATTCCCCTCGAGGCGGCGCTGGCCCACTCGGACGCCCTCGACGAGCTCGGCCAGTGGACCGAGGACCTGAAGACTCGCCGCATGTGGACCTCGTGGAGGACGGACCTGCCCGGCGCGCTGCGTGGCCTCAACATCGAGGCCAAGCAAGAGGGCCCAACGCGGCGCACCGAGGACCAGGAGATCGTCGACGCGATTCACCTCTGGTACGAGAAGGACTGGATGAAGCTCAGCAAGAAGCTCCGAAGTTCCATCATCGAGGGGGTCTCCGTCTTCCTGAGCATGTTCGACATCCCCAAGATCGCGTCCGCCTTCTGTCCGGAAAAACCCGTCGAGGCGGACCAGCCTGCAGCAGTCGGAGAGGGCGTCCACACCGGCCAGTTGCCCTCCCTCAAGACCCTCATCGATCGGGGCAGCGTCCTGGCCCTGAACATGCCCGCCGGGGCGAACCCCGCGCTGGGGCGCGCCGTCGGCGTCATGCTCAAGAACGCTTGGCTGCAGGCTCTCATGCTTCGGCCGGCCAAGATGAAGGCCGAGCCCAAACGGTATTTCCGGCCCGCCGTCTTTATCTGCGACGAGTATCAGCAGTTCGCCACCGCCGGCGAGGATGATCCTTCCGGAGATGAGAAGTCATTCGCGTTGACCCGCCAGAGCAAATGCATCCCCATCGTCGCCACCCAGTCCGTGTCGTCACTGCGCGCCGTGCTGGGCAGCTCCGAGGCTTGGCGGGCGCTGCTTCAGACGCTTCGAACCCGCATTTTCCTTTCGCTGTCCGATGACGCCTCCACCCAACTCGCGGCGAGTCTCTCCGGGGAGGTCGAGCGCGTCAAAGCCAGTTGGGGCCTCAGCGAGACTTCCCGAACCGCAGGTGTCTCCCCCCTCACCGCCACCGTCGGTTCCGGCCAGAAGGATATGGGCTGGACTAAGAATTACAATTTGAGTTGGCAAGCGCTCTTTCAGCCCCGGGACTTCGCCCGCTTGGAGAACTGCCAGGCCATCTGTATTCCCTACGATGGCAAGCAGGCCCTGGAGGCCACGCGGGTTTACCTCAAGCCCTACTACCTGCCCCGCGATCTCGGCTACTGGGAGGCCAGATCCAGGGGAAAGATCTGATGCCCGCCCGAGGACTCGCCGCACTCGCCCCTTTCCTTCCCGGCCTGGAAGGCCTGCTCGACGATGCGGACATCAGCGAGATCATGATCAACGGGCCGCGCAACGTCTGGATCGAGAAATCAGGCCGGCTCATTCCCCATCCAGCCCCGCAGCTGGACGCACGCGCTCTGGAGCGCGCCGCGATTCACATCGCCCGCCCGCTCGGCCTGGATCCGGACAAACACCCGCTGATCGACGCTCGACTCGATGACGGGAGCCGCGTCGCCATCTGCGTCCCCCCGGCGATTCCGGCCGTCGCCATCACGATCCGGCGCTTTGGAAAGCGCAGTTTCTCCGCCGAGGATCTCGTCCAAATGGGATCGTTGCCCAAGGAGCTCCTCGACGAGGCGAGCCAGGTGTTGCGCAATCGCCACAACATCCTGGTCTCCGGCGGTACCGGCTCCGGCAAGACGACGCTCCTGAACGCCTTGATCGAGTTGCTCCCGGACGATGAGCGAATCGTTTCCATCGAGGACACCCTGGAGCTTCGCATCGACAGCGCGAACTGCGTTCGCTTCGAGGCGCGGGCCTTGAGTGGCGAGCACGGGGTCACGATCCGTGACCTGGTCCGGCATTCCCTTCGCCACCGGCCCGACCACATCGTCGTCGGAGAGGTCCGCGGTGGCGAGGCGGCCGACTTGCTTCAGGCCCTGAACACTGGTCATGGCGGCAGTCTCACCACCATCCACGCCAACAACGCCGAGAGCGCCTTGTCGCGTCTGGCGAACTGCGCCATGCAGGCCGGCGGGAATCTCCCCTGGGAGGTCACGTGCCGAGGCGTCGTGGACGCCATCGACTTGGTCATCCACATCACGCGGAGGCGAGGCCACCGCTACGTCGAGGATGCGATCCGCGTGAGCGACTACGATGCCGAGTCGCGGCGCTGGGCCTACATACCCGTCCTCTTCGAGGCCCCTCGCTTGGCTGCGCTCGGATCGGGTGCGAGCGTCCAATAAGAAGGGCTTAGAGATCTTTATTATAACGATAAAGTATCTTATCGTTACCCTAGGTTCCCGCGCTGGAAATGTCAACGGCCCTCTTCAGATCCGGGATGCTATTCTGGTTTCCAGGAGATAACGGATGCCCCCAGAACTTGCGCCCTGGATTTCCCCCGCCGTCATCGTCGGATTCATGATCTACTTGAACCGCCGCCTCGAATCCCGGATCGACCGGCTGGAATCCTGGATGGATCGGCTGGAATCGCATATGGGGGAACTCCGGGAGCGCATGGCGCACCTGGAGGGCCTGCTGGACGGCCTGCGCGAAGCGATCACCCGCCAGCCCGCTGCATAAGGACCGGGGGGACCTGTCCCCCCAGACCCCCCAGTTGCGCCAGAACCCCGGCTGGCTCACTGGGCCAGCCGGGGTTCTGGCGCTCCTGCCCGTCGCACGTCCCATCAGAATGGGACCCTCGCGCGACCGGGTCCACGCGGGCTAGGAGTGACGTCAGAAAGGGATGCGCTCGACGATGCTGCGGTTGATCCTGCGGCGCCGCCGGTCGTAGAGCTGGGTAGTGGACGGGTGGGAGTGCCCGACCAGGTGCTGGACCTCTTCGACGGGCACGTTCTGGGCCAAAAGGGCGGTCACGACCATGACCCGGAAGGAATGAGGCGTCAGGTTGGTGGGCAACCCGGCGGCGGCCAGCCGCGTCTTGAGCATGGCCCGGACGCCGGAGGTCCGGAGCCTCCGCTTGGTGAGCGCCCCCCAGAGGTTCGGTGCTTGCCGCCAGAGCGGGGAGTCCGGAGGGTCGCCGGCGATGCCGGCGGCCTGTAGGTACTCGTCGATCCACTCGTCCAGGTCGCTCCTCACGGGGATCTCCCGTTCTTTGCCATTCTTCTCCCGAAACCGAAACGTGCGCCCGTCCTCTTGAGGACGCAGATCGCCGACCCGCAACCGGCAAAGCGCCCCGACCCGGCAGCCGGTGGTGATGAAGGTTCCGAGAATGGCGCGGTCGCGGAGTCCGATCGGGAGACTGAGATCGATGGAGGCGACGAGGATGCGCGCCTGGGAGATGGTGATCTCGGGCGTCTTGCCGTCCAGCACCTGGTACTTGATGCCCCGGACGGACTGGAAGGGATTCAAGACGACGGCGTGGCGCTCGACCAGGACGTCGAAGAAATGCCGCATGGCGGCGAGCGCCTGATTCTTGGTGGCGTCCGAGACCTTCAGGGAGCGGATGAAGCGCCCGGCGAGGCCGGGCGTGATGTGTGGGAGCTCCAGGCCCTCGGCCTCGCACCACTTGAAAAACCAGCGAACGGCCCGGGCGTAGGCCCGGCGGGTCTGCCAGTTGGAGATCCGCGCGGAGAAGAACTCGTCGGCGGCGAAGCAGGCATTCGCGCCGGCCCGTTGAAGGACGGCGGGAAACTCGGGTGATCGGAGGGCGATTCGGGTTTTCTCGTGCTTCAAGGTTCTAGGCAAATCATTGGTCATATCTCTGAAGGTAACGTACTTTAGCGCTGAATACCACAGCGCACCCGTCCACCGCCTGAGGAGGACCATCCATGACACCCTTGAAAACCCCCGAAAAAGTCCTCGTTTTCGCCTTCGCCATCTTCCTGGTCGGCGCCGCCGAGATGCTTCTGGCTCAGGGAACTCCGCCTCCGCCCACGACGGGCACCTCCCCGTGGGTGAACGTCGTCAATGAGCTCACGGAGCAGATGACCGGTCCGATCGCCAGAGGTCTGTCGTTGATCGCCGTCGTGATCGGCGGGTTGATGTTCGCCTTCGGCGAAGGCGGGTCCAAGCGGGCGCTGGCGGGAATACTCTTCGGCCTGGGGATGGCGATGGCCGCCGCGAACTTCGTGGACTGGTTGTTCACGCCATGAAGGGCGCAACAGTCTGGCCGGCGCATCCCGCCCTGAGTCGGCCGCTCACCATCATGGGCGTCGAGCGGCGCTGGTTCCTGTTGAGCGCCACTC
>WTGD01000314.1 GCA_011523725.1 Nitrospinota bacterium | reverse complement strand
ATCTACGCCCATGCGCTATCGGGCGTCGGCGAGCTCATTGTGCAGC
Organism: Nitrospinota bacterium; assembly: GCA_011523725.1. Taxonomy (GTDB): domain Bacteria; phylum UBA8248; class UBA8248; order UBA8248; family UBA8248; genus Bin107. The sequence continues at coordinate 5,313 of WTGD01000314.1, read as the reverse complement.
TCGTCCATGAGAGCTACTGCAAGGCCGGGCGCGGGCAGACGATCCTCGCCGCAGGCGCGCCGGAGAGCCAGCACCACACGAACCAGCGCTATTTCGGGGGACGCGAGAACGTGGTGGGGCTGTCGGTCTGCGTCGGGCGTTTCGGGACGGATGAGAATTTGGCGGGCGGGGTGAGTTGCACGGAGTTTCTCCAGATGGAGCACGCGGGCGTCGTCGCCGAAGCCGAGCGCAGGGGGACGCCCCACATGGCGCTCACGCTGGATTCCCTCGCCGTCCCCGACGTGTGCGGCCTGATCGCGCTCTGGCAGTGGGCGGCGGTCTACGGCGGCCTGCTGCGCGGGGTGAACCCTTTCGATCAGCCAGCCGTGGAGGGCAGCAAGCAGGCCACGATTCAGATGTTCGAGAATTTTGATGACGAGACGAAGGCGAGTCTCGCGCGCTTCACGCGGGACGCGGGGTATCGGTTGTAGGTCTGGGATGCCGTGTACATAGCATAAACACGAAGGAATCCCGATCATCGTTGTCCCTACAAACCCTCTACTGCAGGGCCTTATGCGGGCTTTTTCAACCCCCCAAACGCGACCCCTACAATTCGGCTGACAAACCCTCCGCCCGACATCTTCGATTCAAGGATTGTAGGGGCGGTTCGCGAACCGCCCCTACGGGGCTGTTGAAAAAGTCCCTCGATGGAGGAAAACCACCGTCATTCCGGCGAAAGCCGGAATCCATTTTGACTTTTCACCGGGTGGAGCGGCCACGACTTCGTCGCCGCGCGGTGCCGGAACGCGGTATCTGCGCGGAGGGAATGACGGCGCGGGGTCGATTTCATCGGCGGATGAAAATGGATTCCGGCTTTCGCCGGAATGACGAACAAAAGCGTATGCACCTGTAGGGGCGGACCCGTGTGTCCGCCCGGTTCGTTATTCCTTACCCCGCCTCCTCCCCCCGCTTCGGCGCCTTCAAGGGCAGCCCCAGCACGCGGGCGGGGTTCTTGTGCAGCATCGTCTCGATCTCGCGGGGTTTGATGCCGTTCTCGAGCAGGAGCTGAACGAACACGCGCAGGCCCTCCCAGGGGGGCGCGTTGTGGAGCTGGCCCAGGTCGGTGGAGAGGATCGTGCGCGCGGGTCCGACTGCCTTCACCATCTTGGCCTGCTCGCGCACGGAGATGGGCGGGGCGTTCTCATCGGTCGGATACGCGCCCCAGTGGGTGAAGCAGAAGATCGCCAGATGCTCGATGTAGGCTCCCATCTTTGCGAACTCCACCTGCTCCTCGATGGACGCGTCCACGATGTACTCGGGGTGCTGGACGATGATGTGCTTCACCCCCTCTTCTTTCGCGAGCGGGATGAGCGCGCGCACCTCCTCCACGTCCAGGTGCCCCGTGCTCAGGCAGATTCCCGCATCGGCGATGAGCTTGCAGATGGTTCTCACCTCGGGGTGTATCTTGGTGCGTTTCTTGTCGGAGAAGATGGTGAGGCCTTCTTCCTTCAGGTTCACGCCCTTCGTCTGCTTCATGCCCGGAAAATGCGGCGCGCCGAGTTTTTGGAAGTGGTTCAGCGAGCTGATGGTGGGCATCCACACCATCTTCGCCCCCATCTTGATGGCGGTGTCCACCGCGAAGGGGTTGAACCCGCCCACCGGGCTGTTGAGGGCGATTCCGCCGTAGATCTCGATGGCGTCGCCCATCACCTCGCGTACGATGGGGATGCGGCCCGACGTGTCACCGTGGTGTACCTTGAACACCACGCCGCGCATGCCCACCGAAGCCGCCCCGCGGGCGCACTCGATGTGGTCGCAGACGCGCGGGAACAGGCTGGGCGATGCGTGGATGTGGGTGTCGATCGCGCCGTGAAGCAGCCTCTGGTCTTCTCTCATGCCGTTCCTCTCCGGGTTTCGTGTGGTATCGGGTGCCTGATTATTAAAGCTACAGAATCGCCGCCCTCCGGGCAATGCGGCTTGAATCTTTCGCCGGGTCCGCTTTGCAATTATAGTGTGCGTATTCCCGAGACTTCGAATTTCATGGGAGATTTCCATGGCTACGGTGATCGACCAACACGCACACATCGGCCTCAACTACGGCCATCGTCACAAGACGGGTGCCGAGGAAGTCTTGCAGGGCATGGACGAGGCGGGCGTGGACAAGAGCATCGTGATCGATCTGGCGTCCCTCTACGGCGGTGATTACCGGGTCGGAAACCGCGAGGCCGCGGAAATCTGTGAACGCCACGCGGACAGGCTCATGTGCTTCGCCTATCTCCACCCGCCGCTGTACGGGATCGATGCGTGTCTACGCCACTGCGACGAGGCGGTGCGCGAGATGGGTCACTTGGGCTTGAAACTCCACCCGGTATCGGACTCCCATCCCACGAACAGCCGCGAATACGTGTATCCCGTCATGGAGAAGTGTCGGGAGCTTGAGGTTCCCATCTTCATTCACACGGGCCATGTGCCGCACAGCGGCCCCATATTGTGCGCCGATCTGGCGCGCGTGTTTCCCGACGTGGACATCATCCTGGGTCACATCGGCCACGCGATGTTCGCGGATGCCTGCTACGTCGCCCGGAAGTACCCCAACATCTGGATAGACACCTCGATGAACCATGGCGGGCCGCTCCGAAACGCGCTGTCGGCTGTGGGACCGGAGCGTCTTTTGTACGGCTCGGACAGCCCCACGAGCCACCCCATCGCGTGCAAGGGCCTGATCGAAACACTCGAAATCACGCGCGAGGAGAAGGATCTGATTCTGGGCGGCAACATCGAGCGTTTGCTGGCTCTCGGTGGGGCGGCGGCATGATTTTCGACGCAGCGGTATGTCTTAAGCATCCCCACCTGAAACAGGGTCACTCGGTCGATGAGATACTACGGGCGATGGATGACGCCGGTGTGGAGTGGGCGGCGCTTCAACCCTTCGAGGCGACACAGAAGTTCAACTGGGGCGAAGCCAACGAGGAGGTTGCGGCGGCCTGTCGCGCGCATCCGGATCGCTTGGTGGGGTGGGGCGCGCTGAACCACTACGACGGGCCGGATGAGGCGGATCACGTCACAGAACTCGGATTGTCGGGTGTGAAACTCTTCACCTCATGGGGTTTCACGCCGGGCACGGGGCTGATCGAGCGCTTCTACGTCCCCGTCGCTCAAAGATGCGCGGATCATGGCATCCTGTTTTCCATCGAGCACGAAGGCCACATGCCCACTTTGGGCGGCGCGGTGTACAGCGACTGCATCGTGGCTGACGCCCTTCCCGAGCGGACAGTGGTGATGAGTCGGTGCTGGACCTGGGGTTTTTGGCCCGATTATCTTGCGGCGATGGCGGAATGCAAGAACCTCGTTATGGAGATCGGCGTGGCGCCCGTGAGCTGGGTGCGGCGAGCGGTGGAGGAAGTCGGCGCCGATCGACTGCTCATCGGCTCCTGGTGGCCGGAACACGATCCGGCGCTCATCGTCACGCAGGTCAAGAGTTTGGGCCTGTCCGCCGAGGATGAAGCAAAAATTCTGGGCGGCTCCGCGAGGAGATTGTTCGGACTCTGATCAAGAAAAGATCATCGGAAGAGCATTCGAAACGCTCCCCCGAATTTGCAGGCCGCTTTTCGCCTCGCTCACGAGAAAGCGGGGAGAGGAGCTTTTTTTCGCCCAAGACTCGGGCGGACTATGAAAATATGGGGCGGGCGGGTTATTCTCCCGTGTCGCTACGACACAATGAAGATAAACCAGTTTTCCGGGTTTCGGCGCAATGGGATAATTGACAAAACGATTCCGTGAAAGGAGCAGTGCAGGATGAAAATCGGTTATGTGGTGGCAACACCCGACGTGACGACGCCGCTCATGCCCGCGGTACGCGGCGCGTTCAGAGACAATCTCATGTTTTTGAGGGATTTGGGTTTCGACGGCGTGGAGCTCGCGACGCGCGACGCGGAGGCATTCGATCGCGACGAGCTCCGCCGCACGCTCGAGGAAACGGGCCTCGATGTCTCACTTATCGGCACGGCGCCCATCTCCTATCAGGATGAGATCGAGATCTGCCACGCAGACGCCGACGTGCGCGCAATGGCGCTGGTGCGCCTGTTCGGCCACATCGACTTGGGCGCCGAGCTCGGCTGTCCGGTGAACATCGGCCGCTTCCGGGGGAATTTTCTGGAGGACGAGCGTCGGGCGGCGTCCGAACGCTGGATGTGGGACGGGCTGCGCGCGGGTGCGGACAGGGCGGGGGAGCGCGGCATCAAGATGCTCTTCGAGCCGCACCACCGCTTCAACACGAACTTCGTGCGCTCCACGAGAGAGGGTCTGGAGTTCTTGGACGAGATGAACCACGAGGCGGTGGGTTTCCTGATCGACAGCTTTCACATGAACATCGAGGACGCCTCATTCTCGGGCGCGATCCGCGAGGCGGGCGACAGGATTGATTACTTCCACATCGCCGACAACATGCGCACCTACCCGGGCTCGGGCCATATTCCCTTCGATGAGATCATCGGGGCGCTCAAGGAGGTGGGCTATGCGGGCTATCTCTCCGCCCAGCTCGCCCAGAAGCCCGACTTCGAGACGGCGGCGACGAAGACGATAGAATTTCTGAGAGCGCGGTTGTGATACTTGGTCTATCGGAGATGAAACGGTGATAAACCAATTCAGGATGGACGGCCGCGTGGCTATCGTTACGGGCGGAACCTCGGGTATCGGCCTGGCGATTGCGAAGGCGCTCGCCGACGCGGGTGCCAGGGTCGTGGTCGCGGGCCGCTCGCAGGAGCGCGGCGATGAGGCGCTCGAAGCCTTGCGCGCCGATGGCCTCGATGCGGGTTTCCACCCCTGCGACGTGGGGGACGCAAGGGAGGTCTCCGGGCTCGTGGGGGAGGTTGTATCGAGCCACGGGGGGCTGAACGTCATGGTGAACAGCGCGGCGATCAACATCGTGAAGCCCGCGCTCGACCACACGCCGGCGGACGTGGACGCGCTCCTGACCTCGAACGTGCGCGGCGCGTTTTTCTGTGCGCAGGAGGCCGCGAAGGTCATGGTCGATCAGGGCGGGGGAAAGATCGTCCTGCTCACCTCGATGGTGGCCGAGCGCGCCGTGCCGAACCAGGCCGCCTACGTCGCCACCAAGGGCGCGGTCGTCTCCCTCGTGCGCGCGCTCGCCCTCGAATGGGCGCCGCACGGCATCCAGGTGAACGCCCTGAGGCCGCCACTTACATAAAGGCCGATGACGGGGGGGTTGTTCGCGACACCAGAATCGGTGGCGGAAGTCCACGCTCGACCGCCCGCAGGGCGAGCGGCGGTTCCAGGGGATCTGAGGGCCACGGCGGTTTTCCTCTACACGGCGCC
>WTGD01000443.1 GCA_011523725.1 Nitrospinota bacterium | reverse complement strand
TCGCACAAACCGCTCGGCCTCTTCGACTCCCCCTCAAGGGGGGAGTGAAATTCGGGGCGCTCCTTCTGTGGACTTTTTCAACAGCCCCGATAAGGGGGGGGTTGGTTCTGTAGCGGACAGGCCCCCGCGCCTGTCCTGATTGTAACCACCCTGCAAAAGGACAGGCACGGAGGCCTGTCCCTACACCGCCTCGCGTCATCCCCCCTCCCCGTCCTGAGCAACCCACCGCTCCGCCTCACCCTGAGTAGCGGCGAAGCCGCGTATCGAAGGGCCTGTCCTGAGCCAGTCGAAAACCCGCCCACCGGGAAAACGCCGGGTTTCCGTTTTGTTGCAACATTCCGGCGTTGTCCTTATATTGAAAGTAGGAACACGCTCACCAAGAGCATGACCGGGGCGGAGAGGAAGTTCCCTTTCCGCGCCGACACTTCGCCGAGGAGGAGGACGGAAAAGATTCGGAACCGTTGATGGCCGCAAACCGTTTCGCCATCAGCCAACAGAAGACATCGCCGGGGAGTTCTCGCAATCATGAGTAAATTTTTCTTACCTTTCGTTCTGTCCCTGCTTCTTCTCCTTGTTCCAGACGTTTCCCTGGCGAAGTACAAGGCCGCGCCCGTTTCGGGCGGCGGAACCATCGAAGGCCGCGTGAGCTTCGAGGGAAAGATTCCCGCCCCCGTCAAATACATCATCACCAAGGACCATGACGCCTGCGGAAAGGGCCAGGTCACCCGCCAGGAGGTGGACGCGAAGGACGGCGCCCTCAGAGGCGTTGTCGTCTATCTCGACAAAGTAAAGAAGGGCAAGGCCTACCCCAAGAAAATCCAGAGCGTCGTGGTGGACCAGAAGAAGTGCGCCTACGTCCCCTATCTCCAGGTCGTCGCCGAGGGGGGCAAGGTCACCATCCTGAACAGCGACGCCGCCCACCACAACATCCACACCTACGAGATCATCGGCCGGGCGAAACGCTCCATGTGGAACATCTCCCAGCCCAGGCAGCGCAAGAAGGTCGTCCGCCGGGCCAAGGTCCGGCGCAGCCCCATCGTGCGCATCGAGTGCGACGTGCACAACTGGATGAAGGGGTTCCTCTTCGTGGCCAGGAATCCCTATTACGCGCTCGTGGGCGCGGACGGAACCTTTGAAATCAAGGACGTGCCTCCGGGGAAATACTCCCTGCGGGCGTGGCACCCGGCCCTGGGGGTTAAGAAGAAAAGGATCGCCATATCCGCCGGGGGGAAGAAGAAGGCCGATTTCACGTTTTCTCCAAAATAAAGCCGGATTTTCAAGGCGAGGACGGCCCGGAGAAATGAGAACCGACCCGCATACGAAAAAAACATTTGTTGTAGAAGAAGCGCCTTTGAGGAGGGCGCGATCGTTCTGTAGGGGCCGCATATATGCGGCCCGTGTCGGGTGGCGAAGAAAGGCAGGGTCGCATATATGCGACCCCTACACCTCCTTGACCCGCAGATCGACGTCATTCCGAATGAGGGGAACTCACTCAACAACCCCGAAGGCCGGGGTCGGTATTCTCATCCGCAGCGGATGAGGGGGACGTCTTACAGGATACGAAGCAGCCAGCTTGAGAGGAGGGGAAGAATGGATCGAGTTCGCGTCGTCGGTCGCCGGATACTGTGCGGAATCCTGCTGAGCGCCTGGGTTCTGCTCCCCGCCCCGGGCTGGGGGGCTCCTCTCGCGCCCCTTCCGGCGCCCAAGGCCCAGAAGCCCGCGCAGGCCGAACTGGGCCGGCGCCTGTTCTTCGACCCCCGGATGTCGGGGGACGGGGGAATCAGCTGCGCCACCTGCCACATGCCCGCCAAGGGATGGGGCGACGGGCAGGCTCTTTCGGCGGGCTACCCCGGCAGCAAGTACTTCCGGAACGCGCAGACATTACTTAACGCCGCCTACAACAAGCGCGTCTTCTGGGACGGCCGCCTGAGCGGGACGGACCTGCCCACGCTCGTGCGGGATCACCTCACCGAGGCACACTTCATGCTGGTGGACGGCCGCCTGTTCCCCGAGCGCCTCAAGCAGGTTCCCGCCTACGTCAAGATGTTCAAGGAGGCCTACGGCGGGGAACCCTCCTTCGGCGGCTCGCTCAAGGCCATCTCGGCGTTCCTGCACACCATCGCTTCCAGGAACGTCCCCTTCGACAAGTTCCTGAAGGGCGATAAGAAGGCCATCTCCGCCGAGGCGCAAAAGGGCCTCGCCCTCTTCCGGGGGAAAGCCGGATGCGCCGCGTGCCACAACGGGGCGCTTTTGAGCGACGGCGGGTTCCACGCGCTCGGCGTTCCCGAGAACGAGCAGATATTCCAGGACCCGCTGCGCCACATCACCTTCCGGCGGTTCAACAAGGTCATCGGCGTCCCGAACTTCATGAATTTGAGGGCCGACCCGGGCCTCTACGTCGTGACCAAAGAAGAGGGCGACCGCGGCAAGTTCCGCACGCCGACCCTGCGCGAAGTCGCGAGAACGGCGCCCTACATGCACAACGGCGCGCTCGCCACGCTCGAGGACGTCGTCGCCTTCTACGACAAGGGCGGCGGGAGCGGCCCGAACAAGAGCCCGCTCTTGAAGCCGCTGGGCCTCAGCGCGGATGAGCGCAAGGCCCTGGTGGCGTTCCTGAAGAGCCTCTCGGGCGAGGCGGTAACCGCCAAGGCGCCGGAAATTCCCGATTATGAAATCCGCAAACTCGGCGATAATTGAGGAGACGGCCATGAACGCGCGAATCAAGAACTGCTTCCCGGGTTTCACGATGGCCGTCTGCTTCATCGCCACCCTTCTGATTGGCGGAGCGGGCGCGGCCCAGGAGAAGAAATTCCCGCCGCTGGGGCCCTTGCCGCCTGTTCCGGTTCCGGCGGACAACCCCATGTCGGACGCCAAGGTGGCGCTGGGCAAGCTGCTCTTCTTCGACGCGCGCCTCTCGGGAGACGCCAGCACCTCGTGCGCCTCCTGCCACAGCCCCGAGAGCGGCTGGGGGGACGGCGGCGACCTGAGCCGGGGCTATCCGGGCACGCAGCACTGGCGGAACTCGCAGACCATTCTCAACTCCGCCTATTACGCAAAACTGTTCTGGGCCGGCGAGTCCACGAGTCTCGAAGCCCAGGCCCGGAGCGCCGCCACGGGCAACGTGGCCGGCAACGGCGACACGATGATGATGGAGGAGCGCCTGCGCCAGGTCCCCGAATACGTGGGGCGCTTCCGCGAGGTGTTCGGAACCCCCTGGCCGACCATCGACGACGCCTGGCGGGCCATCTCGGCGTTCGAGCGCACGGTGGTTTCCAAAGCGAAGGACGTGCCGTTCGACCGCTTCATGAAAGGAGACGCCAAGGCGCTCTCTGAGGGCGCGAAACGGGGGCTGGCGCTTTTCCGCGGAAAGGCGGGGTGCGTCCAGTGCCACAACGGCGCCCTCCTCTCGGATGAGGACTATCACAACGTCGGCGTGCCGAAGAACCCCGCGTTCGAGGAGGATCCTTTAAGGCAGATCACGCTCCGCTACCAGCACGTGATCAGAGGCGTTCCCGAATCCGTCTACCGCAAGGCGGACCGGGACCTGGGGCTCTTCTACACCACCAAGCGCGCGGCCGATAAGGGGCGGTTCCGCACCCCCAGCCTCCGGGAGCTCAAATACACCGCGCCCTACATGCACAACGGCGCATTTTTCGAACTCGAAGAAGTCATCGATTTTTATGACGAAGGAGGGGGCGAGGACGCGAACAAGAGTCCGCTCATCCGGAAACTGGGGCTCTCGGACGAGGAGAAGGAGGACCTGCTGGCCTTCCTGGAATCGCTCTCGAGCGATGAGCCTTTGCTCATGAAGCCCCCCGTACTGCCGCCGTACGCGGCCATGCCGTAAGGAGGAATCCATGACTCAGGAAGCCAAGGAAACCCGGCCTTGCGTCTCGCGGCGCGCTTTTCTCCTGGCCGGTGGAACCGCCATGAGCATCGTGATGGTCCAGGGCATCCCCGGCCTGGCCGGAGCGGCCCTGCAGCGGGCCGAGTATCCCCGACAGAAGATCGGCAGCCTCAGCGCCTTGAAAGTCGATACCCCGCAATACTTCCTCTACCCGTGGAAGGACGTCTTCTCCGGCTGCATGCTGGTCAAGCTGGGCGTTACGGCGGGCGGCGGCGTCGGCGCGAAGCGAGACGTGGTGGCGTTCAGCACCCTCTGCACCCACATGGGCGGCCCGCTCCAGGGGACTTATAACGCCCAGTACAAGGCCATCGGCCCCTGCCCGTTCCATCTGACGAGCTTCGACCTCATGAAGCACGGCATGGTCGCGGCGGGCCAGGCCACGGAGAGCCTCCCCCAGGTCGTCCTGGAGACCCGAGGGGACGACATCTACGCGGTCGGGATGATGGGGCTGCTATACGGTTATCACTCGAACCTGGCGCCGGTACAGCGCTGAGGAGGACGCATCATGGCAGGAAGGGTAACGAACTACTACCTTGCGGAAGACAGTGTCCCCCTCCCGCCGCGCAACGCGGAGGTTTTCACCACGGCGTGCGACTACTGCATCGTGGGCTGCGGGTACAAGGTCTACCGCTGGCCGATCGGGCGCGAGGGCGGGCCCAAGGCCAGCCAGAACGCCCTGGGCGTCGATTTCCCCACCGCCATCATGAGCGGCGGCTGGGTCAGCCCGAACATGCACAACATCATCATGGTGAACGGCCGCCCCCACCACGTCGTCGTCATGCCGGACAAGGACGCGAAGGTCGTGAACGTCGGCGGGAACCACTCCATCCGGGGCGGCGTCCTGGCCAAGAAACTCTACAACCCCAACGAACCCTCCCAGGACCGCCTGCGCCAGCCGATGATGCGGGTGCGCGGCACCCTGCAGGAGGTCTCGTGGGATACGGCCATGGGCGTGATGGCGGGCGTCTCGAAGCACGTCCTCGATAAGTACGGCGAGCACGCCTGGGCGATGAAGACGTATTCCTACCAATACTTCGAGAACACCTACGCCATCTCCAAGCTCGCGTTCCGCGCCATCGGGACGCCGGCCTACTCCCCGCACGACAAGCCGGGTCCCGGCCCGGACACGCCGGGGATCGATTTTTCCGGCATCAATCCCTTCAGCGCTTCTTATGAGGACTGGGGGGAGGCCGAGGTCATCTTCTTCTCGGGCGTCGACCCCTGGGAGACCAAGTCGGCGCTGTTCACCTCCTGGATCATGGGCGGGAAAACGCCTAACAAGAAGCTGGTCTTCGCCCTGCCGCGCAAGACCACGGGCGTGGCCCACGGCGAGAGGCAGGGCGGCCTCTTCCTGCCCGTCATTCCGGGAACGGACACGGTGCTTCAACTCGCCATCATCCGCCTGATCCTCGAGAACGGCTGGGAGGACAAGGAGTTCATTGCGCGGAAGGTGTCGAACAAGTGGGAGATCGGCTCCGGCATGGGGCGCGGGACCCGCAAC
>WTGD01000031.1 GCA_011523725.1 Nitrospinota bacterium | reverse complement strand
TTATTTATACTGTATAACGTATAAAAATAAAATATACGATTAAACGTATATTGATATATTATACGTCTTACCGTATAATAAATTTTGAGGAGGTAAAGAAGATGAGCGAGCATGTTACCCGATCGGAAAAGCAACTGGGAGCGGTTCTGCGACGGGTCCGCAAACAGCATGGTTTCACGCAGGCTGGGCTCGGCGAAAAAATCCACATGCGCCAAGCCACCATTTCCAAGCTGGAGGGTGGCTCATCGGCAAGCAGGCTCCACACCCTGATGGCCTCTCTCGCAGCGCTGGATCTGGAATTGGTCGTACGACCACGCAGACGCAACGCGAGAGATGATATGGAGGTGCTGTTCTGACAGCAAGAAGACACACCTACATATCGCTGGCTGTCTATCTGAACAGCCTCCTCGTCGGGTGGCTGCACAAGGCGGCGAGCGGAGCCATAGATTTTCGATACGATGAGAGTTGGCTCGCATTGGAGTACAGTTTTCCGGTTTCACGCTCCTTGCCGCTACGCGAAGACCGCTATATTGGCCCGCTGGTCGAAACCGTGTTCGACAATCTACTCCCGGACAATTTCGACATCCGCGATAAAATGGCCGCACGGACCCAAGCGGATGGCTCGGATACCGTAAGCCTACTACGCGCGGTCGGCCGCGACTGCGTCGGCGCCATGCAGTTTCTTCCAGAAGGAGAAGAACCCGGCCCGGCTGGATTGATCGATGGACATGCTGTCAGTGACGACGAGATTGGCAAGATACTCGCCAATCTGGGTACTACCCCGCTTGGTGTCGGCGAAAATAGAGGGTTCCGAATTTCACTCGCCGGCGCGCAGGAAAAAACCGCCCTCCTCTACTGGAACAATGAATGGCGCATCCCGCATGGAACGACCGCGACGACCCATATTCTCAAACCGGAAATAGGGCGGCGCGATGACGGGGTGGATCTCTCGCTTTCCGTCGAAAACGAACATCTTTGCATGCGGCTCATCGCCATGCTCGGCCTGCCTGCGGCCGACACCCGCATGGAGACGTTCGGCGATAAGAAAACGCTGATCGTGGAACGATTCGACCGGCACTGGGCGAAAGACGGACGCCTCCTGCGCCTGCCGCAGGAAGATTGCTGCCAGGCGCTTTCCGTTCCCTCGGCACGTAAATACGAGAGCGACGGCGGACCGGGGCTTCCCGACCTGCTCGATTTGTTCATGGGCAGTGATAGACCGGAACATGATCGCAAGATGATCATGAAGGCAGCCGTCGTCTTCTGGCTTCTCGCCGCCATCGACGGTCATGCCAAGAACTTCAGTCTGTTTCTTCATCCTCACAGCGGGTTCTCACTGACGCCGTTCTATGACGTGATGTCGGTTCAGCCGAACTTCGATGCGGGCCAACTCCGGCAGCGTCAGCTAAAGATGGCCATGGCGGTCGGTAAGAATCGCCACTACGTCGTGAACGAGATCATGCCTCGCCATTTTCTGCAAACAGCTGCAGCTTCCAGCATGGGAGAAAGCATCGTTCGGGAGATATTCGAAGAGCTTCTCGACCGAGGAGAAGCGGCGGTCTCGAACGTGGGGGATGATATGCCGCCCGATTTCCCCGAACCGCTTTTGGAGAGCGTTACGAATGGTTTCCGACGACGGCTGCGTCTGCTGGAACATTGGAAGTCGACATCATGATGCAGTGCGCGGAAGCAAAATAATAGTAGGGGCGGTTCGCGAACCGCCCCTACGAAAGCAAAAAATCTCGAACGTAACGAACCAGAGACATCGTAGGGACAGGCCCCTGCGCCTGTCCTCGTAGAGGACAACCACGGGGGGTTGTCCCTGTAGAATTAAGTAATCCCAAGCGAGGGAAATGAACCCGAACCGTTTACTTCCCTACTTCTTCACCGCGTCCTTGCGCCTCGGTTCGGGGAAGACGTCCTGGTCGATGATCACGTCCACCACGGCGGGGCCTTCTTCCTTGAGGGCCTGGGCGTAGACATCCTCGAGATCCTCAGGATCCTCCACCCTATAGCCCGCCGCGCCGAAGACGCGCGCGTACTCGTCGAACCTGGGGTTCCCGATGGCGTCGGCGATGTAGCGCCCATCGTAGAAATGTTTCTGGTAGGCGCGCTCGGAGCCCAGGTTGAAATTGTTCAGGATGACGCAGACGGTCGGCAGGTTCTCCCGCATCGCGGTCTCGAGCTCCGCCCCGTTGCACAGGAAAGCGCCGTCGCCGCTGATGGTGACGACCTTCTGATGCGGACGCGCCAGCTTGGCTCCCAGCCCCAGGGGATAGCCGATGCCGATGGCCGCCAGATCCTGCGGGGCCACGAAACTCCTGGCCTGGTCGAACCTCTGGTATTCATAGATATAGCCCGCGGCGCTGCCCGCGTCGTTCGTGATGATGGTGTTCTCGGGCAGGACCCTGGCGAGGGCCATCTGCGCGCGACGGGGGTCGATGGGCTTCCCGCCGTATTCCAGAGCGCGCTCGCGGTGTTTCTCCTGCGCGTCGCGCACTGAGGCGGCTTCCGCGCGCCACGCGGGGCGCGCCGTCTTATCGCCCAGCGCGCCGAGCACGGCCCGGAGCGCAAGCCCCGCCTCCGCGTTCATCCCTACCTCGGTGGCGAAGTTGCGGCCGATGTTATGCGGGTCCACGGCCGCGTGAATGAGCTTGGCGCCCCCGAAGAAATCGGGCCGTAAGAACGTGGTCGAGTGCGCGAGCCTCGTGCCGACGGCGAACACGACGTCCGCCCTCTCGAAAAGCGCGTGCGCCTCGGGGAGCGTCCCGCGCCCGATCGAACCCAGGAACAGGGGATGTCCGTTCGGAACCACGTCGTCCCTGCCCGTGGAGGTCATGATGGGGGCGTCGAGCGCTTCGGCCAGCGCTGTCAGATCGCCGCTCGACTCGTCCCAGAGCACGCCGCCGCCGCCGATGAGCAGGGGCCGCTCGGCGGAGCCGAGCAGCGCCGCCGCACGCGCGACCGCCTCGGGGTCGGGGGCGAGCCGCGCCCGGCTCATGGGGGCCGCGCCGTTTCCTTCCGGATACTCCGCCGTCTCGTTCAACACGTCGCGCGGCAGGTCGACGTGCACGGGGCCGGGCACACCGGAGGTCGCTACATGATACGCCTCGTTGATGACGTCGAAGGCGCGCTCGGGTTTTCTCACCTGAACCGACCACTTCACCATGGGGGCGAACATGGCGATCTGGTCGAGTTCCTGGGTGGACTCGCGGAAGGTGTCCTTCATCATGGGCGCGCCGGTAATGACGAGCACCGGGCTTTGCGCCATCATCGAGTGCGCCACGCCGGTGACGAGGTTCGTGGCCCCGGGCCCGTTGGTCGCCATGCACACGCCCACCTCTCCCGTGAGCCGCGCGTAGGCGTCCGCCATCAGGGCGGCGCTCTGCTCGTGGCGCACCGTGAGGAAGGAGATGTCCTCGCGCCCGTACATCCCGTCCAATATCTCGATCATGCACGAGCCCGCCATGCCGATTACGTGCCTTACCCCCAGTTTCGCGAGCGCATCCGCCACCGCGTGTCCAGCCGTCATGCTCACCATCAATCCGTTCTCCTTAAAAAACGACGAAGCGAACGCCATCCATCGTGCTCCGTTTTCCCCTGAAATTTTTCGTCCGTCGAGATTAGGCCCCGCGCGCGCGTTTCGTCAAAGGCCTCGGACTATCCGACGTTTCCTTTCGAGTGTATCGCGTTGGCGATGAGGTTGACCGCGTGATCCGCGTTCGCCTCGGGCCTCGCCGTCTCCGCGAAACGGTAGAAACTCTTGGTCGGCTTGAGCGAATCGCCGCCCAGAGCGCACAACTCCGCGCACAGGCGCTCGGCCTCTGCGTCCAATTTTCCATCCGCTACCACATGGTTCACCATGCCGATGCGCCTGCCCTCTTCGGCGTCGATCTCACGCCCCGTGATGACCATCTCGAAGCCATCGCGGCGACTCAACTTTCTCGCCAGATGGCTGATGACCACGGTGGGCGGAAAGCCCTCCTTGATCTCGGGAAAGGCGATTCGCGCTGTATCCGAAGCCAGGACGATGTCGGCGCGGCTGACGAGCCCCGCCCCCGGCCCGTATGCGCGGCCTCTCAAGGCCGCCACCGTCACGGCGGGAGAGAATTCCAGGGCGTCGTTCATCTTCACGATCCGCCGGAAGCGCTCCCTTATCACGTTCACCGGCGGCAGCCCGGCGCCGCCGCGCACGCTTTCCCTGCCCGCGCAAAAATCCGCTCCCTCCCCGCTCAGCAAAATGACGTCGCACTCCTCGCCCGCTTGCAGAAGGGCTTGCGTGAGTTCTTCCATCATCTCGAAAGTGAGGCGGTTCGCCTCGGAGGCGCGTGCGAGCGTGACGCGGCCCAGTGCATTTTCCTTCTCATACCGAACAGACGGCATTTTCATCCCCTCCCCCGGACAGAAGCCGGACGCTTCCCGGAATATATTCGCTCACCCTGAAATTTCCTGGATTATCGCCCGAAATCTTCCGAAAAGTAAAAACGAAAAAATGCTTGCAAAATTATTCGTAATTTGTTTGTATTAGAAATGTCTTATTTTCGTAAAATATATGCTACGAGGGCCCGATGGCCGTGAGTACAGTCGTTCCGGAGCAAGACCTGAGTCAAAACGAGAATCTCTACGAGGCTCGCGTGGAGAGCATCGCCACGGGCGGAGCGGGCGTGGCCCGTCTGGACCGCCGCGCCGTATTCATCCCCAAGACCGTTCCCGGAGACACCGTCCGCTTCCGCGTCGTCAAGGAGAAGGGGAAGTACCTGATCGGCGAACTCACAGAAATCATCCAGGCGGGGCCGGCGCGAACCACGCCCCCGTGCGCGCACTGGAGCGACTGCGGGGGATGCCCCCTGCAGCATATCGAGCCCACGGCTCAGGCGGAAGCCAAGAAACGAATCTTTCTCGACACCCTCACCCGCATCGGCAAGATAAACCTGGGCGTTCCCGCGCAAACCATCGCGCTCCCCGGCAACGAGGCGCGCTACCGCATGCGCGCGCGGTTTCAGATACGAGATACCGCGATCGGCTTTTTCGCCCCGGGCGGGCGGCGGCTGGTCCAAATCGAAGACTGCCTGCTGGTGGAACGACCCATCGCCGACGCGCTCGCCCGGATCCGGCATCTCCTCCAGGCGGAACCCAGAGCGAGAAAAATCGAAGCCGTGGAAATGACCTCCCTCGGAGAAGAGGAGGGAGCGTCCGTGGGCCTTCATCTCCATGCGGTGGGCCACCGGGACCGCGGAAACTGGAAAATCGACCCCAGGACCCTGAGCGCCTGGATGAAATTCGCCCAGGAAAACCACTTTTCGCAGGCCACTGCCGGCAGACGCGAACCCGGTGATCCGCCCCGCTGGCGGGCGCGGTACCGGCCCGATACGGAGCACCCGGATCTATGCCTGGGCGTATCGCCCGAATCCTTCATTCAGCCGAACCGCGCGCTGAACCGGTTGATGGTGAAA
>WTGD01000223.1 GCA_011523725.1 Nitrospinota bacterium | reverse complement strand
CGAGGATATCCTCTCAGGAGGCTTACTGGGTTTCAACGCGCTTCTCAAAGGGCTGATCGGTCATTACACGGGCGGCCTGAAACCCAATATGACGTCGCACTTCGTCCTGTTTCACTGCGCGGTGGTGCTTTCCGCCTCGGTATTCAATGTTTTATTTTCTTTCATTCTCGCGCAGATATTTATGCCCACTGAGTTTCCGACCATCACTTATTGGATAGATTCAATCAAGACGGTGGGGCTGAACGTCGTTTTGGCGCCGTTCATCATCAGTTTTCTGGGAAAGATAGAGGAAAAGATGCTACCATCCGACGCGGGCACGCCCTACCCGGAGCGATCCTGAGATGACGCAATGGCGATTCAACTCAAATCCCGCGACGAGCGACGCGCTCAAACGCCGTGTCGTCATCTTCGGGGTATGTTTCGGGATCATCCTCCTCGGCTTGTTCATCAGGCTCTGGAACCTCCAGATCATCCAGGGCGCGAAATTCCGAACCCTCTCCGAAGACAACCGGATCGCCTACCGCCTCGTGCAAAGCCCCAGGGGCATGGTGCTCGACTCACGAGGAGAACTGCTCGCGGACAACCGCGCGTCGTTCAACATTTATCTGATTCGGGAAAATGTAAAAAAACTGAAACAGACCATCCGGCTGCTGGCCGAAATCACGGAACAACCTTTTGGGGAACTCTACAAAAGAACCCGGAATGCGAACCCCTTCCGGCCGTTTCTGATCAAGGCGGACATCAGCCGCAAGACCATGGCCTTCCTGGAAGAGCACAAGCCCGATTATCCCGGGGTATTTGTTCAGGTGACGTCCCTCAGGCAATACCCCTCACAAGAGCAGGCGAGCCATGTTCTGGGTTATATGGGCGAGGTCAGCAACCGTCAGTTGCAACGCTTGAAGAACCAGAACTACCGGCAGGGAGACCTGCTCGGTCAATACGGGGTCGAGCAAACCCAGGAAAAATTCCTGCGCGGGCAAAACGGCTTCAAGCAAGTGGAAGTGGACGCCTACGGAAGAGAGTTGCACGTCGTCCGTCCGTTCGTGGAAAAACCCGGGAACAACGTCTACCTGACGATTGACATAGAGCTCCAGAAAAAGGCGGAGGAGTTGTTCGAAGCGCATGAAGGCAGCATCGTCGTCCTCGACCCTTCAGATGGCGCCATTTTGGCCATGGTGAGCAAGCCATCCTTCGACCCGAACATTTTCGCCGGCGGCATCGACGCCAAAGACTGGAAAAGCCTCATGCAAGACCCCCTGAAACCGCTTGAGAACCGGGCGATCCGTGGACAATATCCCCCCGGCTCGATTTTCAAAATCGTGATGGGTTTCGCGATTCTGAACGAGAAAATCGCGCGCTCCGCTGAAAAAATCCTTTGTCAGGGTTCATTTCCATTCGGAAAAAGGGTATTCCAGGACTGGAAAAAAGGAGGGCATGGACCGATAGACTTCGTCCAATCCCTGGCCCAGAGCTGCGACGTTTACTACTACACCAACGGCCACAAGCTGGGCATCAAGAGAATCGCGCATTACGCGCGCATGTTCGGCCTGGGCGCACCCACCGGGTTCGGAGCCGCTGAAAAAGGGGGGCTCGTACCGTCGGATGCCTGGAAGCGCCGCCGATTCAAGGAAAGGTGGTATCAGGGCGAGACCATCAGCGTATCCATCGGCCAGGGCTTCAATCTTATCACCCCCATGCAGGCCGCCAACCTCATCGCCACCGTGGCAAACGGCGGTTATCTCTGGAAACCCTACCTTGTGAAAAAAGTGCTGAACCCCGGCGGCAAGACACTCTTCGAATCCAAACCCCAACTGATTCGCAAGATTCCGATCTCCCGGAAAATTTTCCGGAAAGTCCGGGAGGGGCTCAAAGAAGTCGTCCATGGCAAAAAGGGCACTGCGAGAAAAGCCCGGTTGAAGGACGTCATCGTGGCCGGCAAGACGGGCACCGCCCAGACAGTCGACCTCAAACATACGGGCCGCAAAAAAAAACCCGAAGAATTGCTGCGAAAATTTCGGGACCATGGCTGGTTCGTCGCATTCGCCCCCTACGAAAACCCAACCATCGCTATCGCCATTTTGGGAGAAAACGCCGGCAGACCGGGGTCTTTTTTCGCCCCGTACGCCAAAGAGCTGATTTCCTTCTATCTCCAGAAAAACGAGCAACAAATACTGGCCTCGAATAAAACGACCGGGGAAAAACGGCTCCTTCCGCGCAACCGGGCTCCGGGAGAGCGTAGATGACGGGCATCCCTCCTTCCCGGTCGTCTCCTTTCCGGCGAGCCGTCACGCAGATGGACTGGCTGCTCGTTCTCGCAACGCTTTTGCTCAGCCTGACGGGTATTTTCATGATTTACAGCGCCATTCATTCGAATCCCGTCTTTTTGAATAATTCCCTGCACCTCAAACAAGCGCTGTGGTCATCTATCGGATTATGCGTATTGCTCTGTATCCTCTTTTTCGACTACCGCTTCTTTACGCGGTGGGCCTATTTTTTTTACGCCATTGTGATCGTTTTGCTCATCACCGTCCTCATCTCGGGGCAGGTGGTATACGGTGCGAAGCGCTGGCTTGTTTTCGGCCCCTTTCGACTCCAACCTTCTGAACTCGCGCGTCTGGCGGTCATCCTCGTGCTGGCCAGATATTTCGGCTCCCGCGGAGAAGAAAATCCCGTAGGATTCAAAGAACTCCTCCCGGCGTTTGTTCTGGCAGTCGCGCCCGTGTTGCTGATCGTTCAACAACCCGATTTGGGCACCGGGCTCACCGTCTTCCTGATAGCGGGAGCGATGGTCCTCGTCGTCGGCGTGAAGCGAAGGGTCATCCTCACCATCGGATGCGTGGCAATCGCATTCGCACCGCTGGGCTGGTTTTTCCTCAAGCCATATCAGAGGCAGCGCATTTTGACGCTTTTCAACCCCGACGCCGACCCTCTCGGGGCAGGCTACCAGAGCATGCAAAGCATCATCGCCGTCGGCAGCGGAGAAATCTGGGGCAAAGGACTTCTCCAGGGAACGCAGAGCAGACTTCACTTCCTGCCGGAGAAACACACCGATTTTATCTTCTCCGTACTGAGCGAAGAACTGGGTTTTATCGGCAGCGTCGCCGTCCTGGCATTGTTCTTCATTTTCATTCTGCGGTGTCTTAGCGCAGCGCTGAACGCCGCCGACAAGGAAGGTGCCCTTCTCGCCGTAGGCATCACTACAGCGTTTTTCCTCTACATCATCTTCAACATCGGGATGACGCTCGGCTTGTTGCCGATCGTCGGAATCCCGCTTCCGCTGGTCAGCTACGGGGGGAGCGCTTCCATCTCGTCATTCATCGCCATCGCCCTGGTATTGAACGTCGGCATGAGGAGAAGAAGTCTTACTCCCGCGTTCGGTTAGCCTCCCCTATTCCCCGTATTCGCTCTCGCCCGGAGGCGGGGACGCGAAACTGTTCCCGATGGCGATCACCGCGTCTCGCCCGCCGTGCTGCTCGACCAGCGCCGCCTGCTCCGCCTTCGCGCGCTTGTCCACCTCCTCGGGGTCGAGGATTCGCAAAAGACATGCTTCGAGCGCCGAGAGAATGGACTGATGGGCAGGGCTCCCGGAGAGGTCGTGACGCTCCTCGGGATCGTCTTCCAGATCGAAGAGTTCGGGTTCGTACCCCACGTATTGGATGTACTTGTAGCGCCCGCGTCGAACCATGAAGATTCCCGTCCTGGCGCCGAGCGCATGGAATTCGCTGAAAATCTCGCGCTCGGGGTCATCAGGTTCGTTGGCGATTCGGAACAAGGAGTCGCCATGCAGCGGCTCTTCTTCATGGCCCTCAAGCAAGCCTGCGCAATCGAGGGCCGTGGGATACAGGTCGATGAGCGAGACCGGCGTTCGCGAAACTTTTCCGCTTGGAACACCCGGACCCGAGACGATAAGAGGCACGGCGACGGATTCCTCATACATGGTGGATTTTCCCCAAAGGCCGCGCTCGCCCAGGTTGTCTCCATGATCGCTGGCGAAGAGCACCCGCGTGTTGTCCTTGAAACCCGATTCCTCCAGGGCGTTCAGGATTTTCCCGACGTTCGAATCCACGAAGCTGATCATGGCGAAATAGCTCGCCAGCGCGACGCGGCGCTTGTGATCATCGAAATAAATGTCGTACGGAGCGCATTCGTGAAGCGCGGCAATCCAGGGGTGCCAGTCGTAACCGCCCGAAGGGTGCGGTTTGGGCAGCGGTATGTCTTCGAGCGGATAGAGGTCGTAAAACTCAGGCGGTCCGATGAAGGGAAAATGGGGGCACGTGAGCGAGACGAACAACGCCCATGGCCGCTCACCATCTTCCGCCGCTTGCCTGGCTATCCACTCACAGGCCAAATCGGTGACTTGCCCGTCATAGGCGATATATTTGGAATCTCCCGGCCCGATGCGCTCGGCCATCCACTCCGGATGATCCCTTGGCGGCAGGCCCTTCTCGTCCCGAACCGCGCTGAAGATATCGCCTACCCCCCCTTTGGGCAGATGCAGGGGGATGATCTGCTCGTCGAAACCCACGGGAATCTCGGCGTTTCGGTAATGGAGCTTACCGACCGAGGCGGTTCTCGCACCTGCTTCCTGAAGCCGGTGGCCCCAACTCGGGGGTTCTCCCTCGTAGGGGTGTGCATTGTCCCAGGCGCTGATTTCATGCACGTACCTTCCCGTGGCAAAACTCGCGCGGGCCGGCACGCAGATGGGGCAGTTCGTATAGGCGCTCTCGAACCGCGTACCCGACTCGGCAAGCGCATCGATGTTCGGCGTTTTGACGAGCGGGTGCCCATAGCAACCCATCATTTTTTGCGTGTGTTCATCGTCCATCAAGAGCAAGAAATTCATCGGTTCCATCCGTGCGGCTCCCTGAATCGATTAGAAATAGTCAAGAATCCGCAAAATAATATCGCCTGGAACGACAAATTGAAAATGCCCTTTCGCCCGAATCAGGGGCAAAGCCCCCTCGTTCGATCCTGGCGCTCAATATGCGTGTACAGTCGTATGCAAGCGAGACGGTCCCCATTCTCGTATAGCTCGGTTGCCAATTCTTCCCGTTTCCGTCAATATAAGGGATCGGTTCGCCCAGACCCCCAAAAGGCGCAGGTCGGGGACCAAAAGAAGAAAATACGCCTCCTCGCATTTGGCGAGAGGCTTTAACAGGTTGATTACAATGAGTTTAGACTACGCACGGGACGTTTTTCCCTTCGTCCAGAAACCCTCGCGTTATCTGGGAAACGAGGTCAATTCGATCCACAAAGACCTCGGCAAGGTCAGGAATCGCGTCGCCCTTGCCTTCCCGGATACCTATGAAGTCGGCATGTCTCACAACGGCATCCGCATACTCTATCACCTATTGAACGAAGACGAAGAAGTCGCCGCCGAGCGGGTTTTTCTCCCCTGGGATGATTTCGAAACCATCCTGAGAAGCAAAAACGCGCCTCTGACCACGCTGGAGAG
>WTGD01000243.1 GCA_011523725.1 Nitrospinota bacterium | reverse complement strand
GCTGGACATTTCCGGCGGTTTTCTTATACTGATAAGTTCAATGTGCAAATTTGGGGAGAAGGGGGCGCTCGCGGGGCGGGGCCGAAAGGCCCCTGCGCCTGTTTGCGGGCTCGCAATGTTCATGGAATCATCCCCTGGTTATTTCCCCTTACCCGCCCGAGCGCTGAGTGCGCTCTTTCTCATCTCGTACTTCTCACGCATGAGGGCTTCCGCAACAGGGCGTTGTTGACGGCCTTGATTTATGATATTTTCTCATGCCTTTCGGGCGGAAAGCGGCGCCTGCGAGTGGGTCGCCACGGAAAAGTCGCCGAGTCGGGCGCCCGTAGCTCAGCCGGATAGAGCAACGGACTTCTAATCCGTAGGTCGCAGGTTCGAATCCTGCCGGGCGTGCCATTTTTTGGAAATCGCGTCGCCCTTTTTTCCGAACGCGTGGCCACCGCGGGAGAGGGGGGTGAAAGCATGGTGGGTGTAGCTCAGTGGTTAGAGCGCCGGGTTGTGGCCCCGGAGGTCGGGGGTTCAAATCCCCTCACTCACCCCATAGCGTTTATATGTTCTTGAGCGGAACCTGGCTTCCGAACAAGACCGACGGATAACACGCGCCCGTAGCTCAATTGGATAGAGCGTCGGACTTCGGATCCGAAGGTTGTAGGTTCGAGTCCTACCGGGCGTGCCATGGAAACACAAGAAACATCATCATACAGGCGTCGAAAGGCTCTGACCTTCATTTCCCCTGTTTTAGGGTCTGTTCCTGCGTTCAGACGAACTGGCGCCGGGATACACATCCTCGAGACGTTTGAAGGTCCTCACGCGACCAACCATAATGAACCATCTACCCAAATCGCTGCGCGCGCGAAATCGCTTGTTCTGAAGAATTTTTTCGACCATCCATCCGGGTTTGTGTATAATTCGGTTTCGTCTACGATGAGGATTCAATTCGCTCGATTACATTTTCCAATAATAACCCATGGGAGATAAGGTGATGAAAAAGTTGCTGATTGCGATGACGTTGGTTTTGTTCACAGGTGCGACGGCCGGTGCCGAAACCATCAAGCTGGGCGTCCTGTTTGGTTATACGGGCCCCATCGAATCCCTGACGCCGGGCATGGCCAAGGGCGCTGAATTGGCGATGAAGGAAGTCAGCGACAGCGGCGCCCTGCTGGGCGGCGCCAAAGTGGTTTCGGTGCGTGGCGATAGCACCTGCACCGACTCCGCCGCCGCCAGAGCGGCGGCCGAGCGTCTGGTCACGTCGGATAAGGTCAACGCCATCGTCGGCGGCGATTGCTCGGGCGTTACCATCGCCGTACTGAAAAACGTGGCCTTGCCCAACGGGGTCGTGATGATCTCTCCCTCGGCGACTTCGCCGGCTCTTTCCACCATCAAGGACAACGGCCTCTTTTTCCGCACCGCTCCCTCCGACGCCCGGCAAGGGCAGGTCATCACCGACGTTTTGAAGGACAAGGGCGTCAAGTCGGCGGCCCTGACATACACCAACAACGACTACGGCAAGGGTCTGGCCGACAGCATCAAGACCAACTTCGAGAAGGCCGGCGGCAAGATCACGATTTCCGCGGCGCACGAAGACGGCAAGGCGGACTACACGGCGGAAGTCGGCGCTCTCTCGGCCGCGGGCGGCGACGTTCTGATTGTCGCCGGTTACCTGGACCAGGGCGGCAAGGGTATCATCCGGGCGGCGGTCGATACCGGCGCGTTCCAAACCTTCTTGCTGCCCGACGGCATGATCGGCGAGAGCCTGCCGAAGGCCATCGGCAAAGCGCTCGATGGTTCTTACGGCACCGTCCCCGGCACGGACAGCCCGGGCGCGGCGAAGCTCGGAGCACTGGCCAAGAAGGCGGGCTTCAAGGGGGGCACCCCGTTCGTGCCCGAGGCCTATGACGCCGCTGCTTTGATTCTACTGGCCATGCAGGCGGCCGGCTCCAGCAAGAGCGCGAAGCTCAAGGACAAGGTGATGATGGTCGCCAATGCGCCGGGCGAGAAGATTTATCCCGGAGAGTTGGCCAAGGCGCTCAAGATCCTCGCCAAGGGCGGCGACGTCGATTACGTGGGCGCCTCGGCGGTTGAGTTGATAGGCCCCGGCGAGAGCGCCGGCAACTATCGTGAGATACTCGTGAAAGGCGGAAAAATCACCACCGCGCGCTACCGCTAAACGGGTCGTTTGCCGGGGGTTCGCTCCATGCGAGGCGGCCGGGCGCCGAGGCCAGTCGTTCTTAGTGGATTTCATGATCTCGGTAGTTGATCTGCACATGCACTTTGGCGGCATTCGCGCCGTCGATGGCGTTTCCCTCTCCATCGACGGCGGCCGCATCACCGGTCTCATCGGCCCCAACGGCGCCGGCAAGACCACGCTGTTCAACGTCATCGCCGGGGTGCATCATCCCACATCGGGCAGCGTCTTTCTCGACGGGGAGAACGTCACCGGTTTCAAGCCCCATGAATTGTGCGCCATGGGCATGCTGCGCACCTTCCAGATCGCGCAGGAATTCCCCACCCTGACGGTGCGCGAAAACCTCATGATGGTGCCATCGGGCCAGTCGGGAGAAAACCTGCTCGGCGCCTGGCTGCGGCCCGCGCTCGTGCGCTCGGAAGAAGAACGCGTTCGCGCCAAGGCCGATGAAGTCATCGAATTTCTCGAAATCACGCAAGTGGCAGACGAGTTGGCCGGGAACCTCTCCGGCGGTCAGAAGAAACTTCTGGAGCTTGGCCGCACCATGATGGTCGACGCCAAGGTCGTTCTTCTGGACGAGGTGGGCGCCGGCGTCAACCGCACCCTGCTCAAAACGCTGGGCGACGCCATCCTGCGTTTGCAGCGCGAGCGCGGCTATACGTTCTGCATGATAGAACACGACATGGATTTCATCTCGCGCCTTTGCGATCCGGTGATCGTCATGGCCGAGGGCGCGGTTCTCGCACAGGGTTCCGCCGAGGAAGTGAAAGCCGACGAGCAAGTCATCACGGCCTATCTGGGCGGGCGCCGCAAAGACAAGCCGAACCGGGCCGATGACGATGAATGATTCGGAAGATTATCTGATCGGTGAGAACATGACCGGCGGCTACGGCGGGCCGGACATCATTCACGAGTGCACCATCGGCGCCCGATGCGGAGAAATCACGGTCATCGTCGGCCCCAACGGCTCGGGCAAATCCACGGCAATGAGAGCCATCCTGGGTATGTTGGACATGCGCGAGGGGTCGGTTCGCCTGGATGGCGAGGACATCACCGGACTCAAACCCCAGGAGCGCGTCGCCCGAGGCATGAGCCTGGTGCCTCAAACCGGCAACGTCTTCACCTCCATGACGGTGGAGGAGAATTTGGAGATGGGGGCCTTCATCCGCGAGGACGACATTGCGGATACCTTGGGGGGGGTCTACGAGCTCTTCCCCGTCCTCAAGGAGAAGCGCCGCCAGCTCGCCGGCGAACTCTCCGGCGGCCAGCGCCAGCAGGTGGCGGTGGGCCGCGCGTTGATGACCCGCCCGAAGGTGCTGATGCTGGATGAGCCCACGGCGGGGGTCTCGCCCATCGTGATGACCGAGTTGTTCGAGCGGATCCTCTACATCGCGGGCGACGGCATCGCCGTTGTGATGGTGGAGCAGAACGCCCGCCAGGCCCTCGCCATCGCCGACAGGGGCTACGTCCTCGTGGGGGGGCGAAACCGCTATACCGACACCGGCCCGGCCCTGATGATGAACACGGAAGTCCGCCGGGCGTTCCTGGGCGGCTGAGGCGATGGACGGCATCCTGAACGCGCTGCTTCTGTTGTCGAATTTCGTCATCGTTCCCGCCATGGCGTATGGCAGTCAACTGGCGCTGGGCGCACTCGCCGTCACTTTGATATACGCCATCTTGCGCTTTTCGGACTTCGCTCAGGGAGACACCATGGCCTTCGGGGCCATGGCGACCATCCTGCTCACCTGGGTGCTGCAACACTGGGGCGTTTCCATCGCCCCGCTGCCGACCGCCCTGCTGGCCCTGCCGTTCGGCGTCCTTTGCACGGTAGCCCTCTGCCTGCTGGTCGACCGCCGGGTGTATCGTTTCTATCGCCGGGTGAAAGCGAAGCCCGAGGTGTTGATGATCGTCTCGGTCGGGGTAATGTTTGTCTACAATAGCGTGGTGCGTTTCATTATCGGGCCCGGCGACAGGTGGTTCGTCGACGGGGAGCGCTTCATCATCACAGCGCCGGCCTTCAAGCGCCTGAGTGGTCTTGATGAGGGCGTCGCCTTCAAGACCACGCAAGGGCTGACCATGTTGACGGCTATAATCGTGGTGGCGGCGCTTTTCTGGTTTCTGAACCGCACGCGCACCGGCAAATCCATGCGCGCCTATTCGGACAACGAAGACCTGGCCCTGCTCTCGGGGATCGATCCGGAACGGGTTGTGCGCACCACCTGGATCATCGCGGCGGCGCTCGCCACCACCGCCGGGGTCCTGTATGGCCTGGACAAGAGTTTCAAACCGTTCACCTATTTCAATCTTCTGTTGCCCATCTTCGCCTCCGCCATCGTCGGCGGTCTGGGCAACCCGCTGGGTGCAATCGCCGGCGGTTTCACCATCGCCTTCTCCGAGGTCGCTCTCACCTACGCCTACAGGAAATTCCTCGCCTACCTCACGCCCGGAGAGTGGGCGCCGCAAGGGTTGGTGCAACTGCTGTCCACGGATTACAAATTCGCGGTTTCCTTCTTCATTCTGGTGCTGGTGCTGCTGCTACGGCCCACCGGCATATTTGGAAGGAGATCTCCATGAACCCTGCGGCCCGCAGGAGAGAAAACGTGCGCACCATCTGCATGTTCGCCGCCATGTTCGCGGCTCTGGCCGTGGTCGGTGTGATCCAGAGTTGGCCCCTGGCGCTGGCGATTCTGAACCTCTGCCTCATATCGGCTGTTATGTCTCTGGGCGTCAATATGCAGTGGGGCTACGCCGGACTTGTGAATTTCGGCATCCTGGGGTTCGCTGCGCTGGGTGGGGTGACGGCGGTTCTCGTCTCTGTCGCGCCGGTCCCGGCGGCCTGGGAAGCGGGCGGAGCCGGCGTCATCGTCGCCCTGGCGGTCTCCCTGACGACGATTCTGGCCGCTGTTTTCGCCGCCAGACGCGCTCCAGCCGGTCTGCCGCGGAAACTCCTCCTCGCTTGCATTATCCTCGGCGGCTATTTTCTCGCGCGGGTGTTCTATTTCCCCGCGGTGGAGGCCATCGAGGCTGTGGATCCGACAAAAGCCGGGTTCCTGGGCGGCCTCGGACTGCCCATTCTGCTCTCCTGGGTCGCGGGCGGTCTGTTCGCCGCGGCTGTCGCCTGGGTGATCGGAAAGATCGCCTTGGGGCTAAGGGCCGATTATCTGGCAATCGCCACGCTGGGCATTTCAGAAATTATCATCGCGATTCTGAAGAACGAAGACTGGCTGGCCCGAGGCGTGAAGAACGTGATCGGCATCCCACGCCCGGTGCCGCAAGAGATCGACCTG
>WTGD01000166.1 GCA_011523725.1 Nitrospinota bacterium | reverse complement strand
ATTTTTCTTTGTGGTTTCCCGGGGATGATTTAAAAATTACTTTTGGACCCAGAAATCAAGCGATTGAGCAAGGTTCTCCTGGAGAAAAAACAGCGGCCTTATTAGCGTTCATTTTGTCTTATGGTAGCGAACCATTATTGCTGGACCAACCCGAAGATGATTTGGACAACGAGTTAATTTACGGTTTAATCGTTGAACAATTACGAAAGACCAAAAGCAAACGACAAATTATTGTCGTTACGCATAACGCAAACATTGTGGTCAATGGCGATGCGGAAATGGTATTTCCATTACAAGTCGCCAATGGGCAAACCCATGTAACCTCACCGGCTAGCATCCAAAACCTCGGTATTAGAGAGAAAATATGTGACGTTCTCGAAGGTGGACAACAGGCATTTGAGCAAAGATACAAACGCATTCATCTTGAGAATGAGTCTGTTTAATAATTTAGTCGATTGAATAAATTACTCACTCAAAGATTCTAACCTCTACTGGTTACTAACCCCCCCTACCGCTTCCACTTCACGAAATCCAGCCACCACGTCTCCCGCACCGCGTTCCCAAGGTTCGGCCGCATGGCGGCGCTTCTCGGCGTCCCGTAGGCGGCCTCCTCCCAGGCGTCCGAGAGCGGGATGGCGGGGTCTTCCATGTCGTAGATCGCGATGATGCGGCGCGCGCCCGTTTTGGTCTCCTGTATCTCCGCCTCCGCCGTCGCCCCGCCCGTGGCGGCGGTCTCGAGCTGGTACACGCGCCCGCGCGTCATGCCCTCCACCTCGTAGAGCCGCTCCAGGTGCTCCTCGCGGTACCAGGCGATCATCTCCTCCTTCATCTCCTCGGTGGCGGGGTTGGGGCTCACCATGTAGAGCCAGGGGGAGTCGTAGCGGTGCGGTTCGCCGATCGTGGCTTGCAGGCTGTAGACGGCGCGCTCAGCGTTTTTGATGAAGGCCATGCACTTGCGCGTCCACGGGCTTGGGTTGTCCCTCGATTCTTTGTAGTAATCGCTCGTGAACGCAGCTAAGGTGTCCCCCTCGAAGGTGCAGAGGATGTTGTGATTCGCGCTCTCGTCCACCGCGTTGTAGCGGTAGCCTACGCGAAAGCCGGGGCCGTCCATCCTGTCGGTCGAGTGTTCGCAGTTGTGCCACTTCCTGAACTCTTCCTTGTTTTCTTCGGCGACGTTCAGCCAGATGGCGACGAGCGCCTGGGTCGGGTCCATCACTCGCTCTCCTTTTATTCGATGCCCGCGAGGCGTTTCGCGTAATCGATGGCGGGGGCGACCTCGTGCTCGCGCCAGATGGTCATCTTCTCGGCCTCGATGCTGCCTTCGGCGTGAATCGCCAGCACGGCCTGATAGCCCGCGAAGTCCGAAGCCGTGATCTCCGCGATCAGGTTCATGAGCCTTAAGCGATCCAGAGTCGACGCGGCGGGGGAGGCGCCCAGGTACTTGTCGATGAGTTCGCCGAGCCTGGGGTCGTCCAGATCCTCCGCACTCGGTCCGGTGACGAGCAGCCCCCCCGCGATGTCCTGCACCCAGGCGAGGGCCTGGTGGTAGCCGGTGGCGAAGTGCAGCTTCGCGATGTTGATGATCTCGGCATTCGGCACGGCGACCCCGTCCATCACCTTGCACTCCCTGGCGGCCTCGCGCGTCATGCCCCGGCATATCTGCGCGTAGGAGATGAGCTTTGCGAGCTTGTCGCGCACGTGGCCCGCGCGCAGGATGCCGTTGTACTCCGCCATCAGGTGCGACGCGCCCACGAAGAGATCGACCAGGGGCAGCTTGTAGCTCACGGCGGTGAAGCGGTGGAACTCCACGAATGTCTTGGCGAGCGGCCCGGCCATGTCCACCTCGCCGTTTAAGAACACGCGCTCCCAGGGAACCTTCACGTCGTCGAAGACGGTCAGGGTCTCCATCATCTTGTGCTTGCTGGAAATCGGGTTCTCGAACCCGGTTCCCTTCCTGCCCCCGTAACCGCTCGCCAGCATGGTGAGGCCCGGCGCGTTGGCGGGCACGGCGCAGGCCACGGCATAAGCCTCATCGCCCGCGCGCATGTTCCGCGTGGGCAGCACGATGATCTCGTGCGCGTTCGTGGACACGGAAGTGTGCACCTTGGCCCCGCGCAGGGTGATGCCCTCCTCATCCTGGGCCGCCACGCGGACGTAGTAGTCGGGATGCGCCTGATCGCCGGGGCCTTTCCCCCTGTCTCCTTTCACGTCGGTCTGTGCGACGGCGACGGCGAGGTCGTTCTCGCGGCAGTGATCGTGGAATTTCCGGACGCGCTCGAGATAGCTCGTCCCTAGGTTCTTGTCCATGTAGGAGGCGAGCAGGCGCAGGGCGAATAGCGCGTCGGTTCCGATCTCCTTGATGAGCACCACGAGCGTGCCGCCCAGAGCCGTGGCGCGCTCGATCAAGGCGCTGCGTTTCAAGAGGTCGTCCGCGGATTCGGGGATGTGGTAGTAGCGCGAGTAGGGGCCGTCCGGGCCGTCGACCAAAGCCAGTTCCTTGTCGTTCTCATCTTCGGCCATCTCGTAGTCGATGGCGGCGTGATCGACCGCGACGCCGATGACGGGGTGGGCGGCCACGTCCTCCACGCGCTCGCCCCGGTAGTAGACGACGCGGCCGTCATCGAGACTCTTCTTGTATTCTTCGGGGCTCATGAGCGGCATGGTGGTTTCCTCCCGGCTTGCAGCCGCGTACTGGGGGCGGCTTCGTGTGTTGATAGAGAGTGGACAGGGTATCTTCTTTCGCGCTTGCGCGAAACGCCGCCGGGCCTGAGTCAGCCCAAAAAGAAGGCCGTCCTCGCTTTCTCACGCGGACGGCCCGCGCGGGGTTGTTGAAAAACCCGGATTAGAAAAATTTGTTTGTGTGTAGGTCGGACATATATGTCCGACATATATGCGACCCGGCCTTTTTCGCCGCACGTCATGGGCCGCATATATGCGTGGACAATCCCGAGGAGGGATTGTCCACTACAAAAAGCGCCCCTTCCCGGTTATGCCAAACACTCGTTCATCTGGGCTTTTCCAACAACCCCCTCAAGGGGGGAGTGGATCTGGAATTCTCCCTGGTAGAAAGAGGTCTTCATAGGGGTCGTACAATAGGTTTTTCAACAGCCCGGTGAGGGTCAGCCTGCATTAAGTTCGCTCAGCTTGCCTTCCTTGTCGTAGGCCTGAAGCTGCGGGAAGCCGCCGATGACCTCGTCGTCGATGACGATCTGGGGCACCGACTTGCCGCCGGTGCGCGCCATCATGGCGTCCCACTCGGGCGTGCCGCCGAACACCAGGTGCTCGGTCCATTCGAGACCGCGTTTTTTCAACAGGTTCTTCGCGGCCAGGCAGAAGGTGCAGGGATCGGTGGTGTAGACCTCGATGTTCGCTGCCATTTCTCTCTCCATGAAGACGATATGGATGGTCGATAGGGGCGCGCCTCCCCTGAGACGCCGAACACATCTAAAATAACAAAACCCCGACCAATCGTCATCCGAACGGGGTTGTTGGGAAATTCCTTGCCCGACTTTCGGGATCGTTCACCGTAGGGACAGGCCTCCGTGCCTGTCCTGACAAAGGACAACCACGGAGGGTAGGACAGGCACGGAGGCCCTGGACAACCCTTCTGGGTTGTCCAGCTACAAAAACCATCGCGCCCACCCACACCGGCTTGCCGATCTTGTAGGGGCGGTTCGCGAACCGCCCCTACGGGTCGTCCCGATACGCGAGGTTTCCGTAGGGTCAGACATATATGTCTGACATGCGAGGTTGTTGAAAAAGTCCTACAGATTAGCTGCCTTGAAAATACCCTCGTTGATAAGAAACCACTCCCCCCTTGAGGGTCTGGCTTCCCGAGGGGAAAGCCAGACGATGAAGCCGAGCGGTTTGTGCGAAGGCTGAATCGGTGGGGGGTAAAACGCGTATATTGTCATTCCGAATTATACCCCCCACCGAATCGCTTTCGGGCTTGCGCCCTCAGCTCTTCGTCGGTCTTCCCCGAGGGAGACCGACCCTCAAGGGGGGAGTGAGATCAAAAGCGCACGTGCAACCCAAAACCGCTTCCCGGGAGTTTTCAACAACCCCGCAATAGTCCGCCGCGCTTTCATCGCTTAGCGGAAGAGTTCGATCTCCGCCTCCGCCTCGCCGTGGTAGACGGCCTTCGCCTTGAGCAGGTCGTCGAGCACCAGCTTCTTGTCGCGCGGGTTCCTCAAGAGATAGGCCGGGTGGTACGTCGAGAGGCAGGGGATTCCCTGGTAGCGCCCGAACTTGCCCCTGAGCCTGCCGATGGGCGTCTTCGTCTGGAGCAGCCACTGCGCGGCGAATTTGCCCAAAGCCAGGATGAGCCGGGGCCGGATGATGGCGAGTTGCTTGTGGAGATAGGGTTCGCAGCAGTCGATCTCGTCCGGCTCGGGGTTGCGGTTGCCCGGCGGGCGGCACTTGAGGATGTTGCAGATGTAGACCTCCTGGCGCGGGACCTCGATGACGTTCTCGATCATCCTGGTCAGCATCTGGCCCGCCCTGCCCACGAAGGGAACCCCCTCCGCGTCTTCGTTCGCTCCGGGCGCCTCGCCGACGATGGCGAGGTTCGCCGCCGGGTTCCCCACCCCGAACACGAGGTTCGTCCGCCCCGGCCCGAGCTTGCACCGCAAACATCCGTCCACGGCGGCTTCGAGTTCTGCGAGCGACATCTCCGCGTCCGGGTCGAAGGGAAGCGGCGGCGTTTCGGGCCCCGGGTCCCTGCGCTTCGCCATGGGGGCCAGGGTGGCGGCGGGCGCCGGCGCGGCCTGGGGGATCAGCGCACGCTGCTCGGGCGCGGGCGTGGCCTCGGGTTCGGGCGCCCGTGCGGGCGGGGCCGTCGCGGGGCGCGCCGCCTCGGCAACCGCCTCCGGGCGCGGGCCAAGGCTCACGTAGGAGACCCCTGCGGCCTTCTGGCTTCTCAAGTGTCCGAGTATTTCTCTGGCCAGTTGTGCGCGGTTCATCGTCTCGACCGGCGGGCGCGTCGGAATCGATTCAGTTGCTTATGTTTTGCCACATTTTGGCGAGGCGGTCGAGGATGCGCCCGGCCAGCACCCCTTTTTCGAGCACGGGGAGTTCTTCGGTCTTAGCCGAGTCGATGATCCAGGCGCGCGAGGCGTCCGCGCCCATCGCGTCCTCATCACCCGAGACCCTGTTCGCCACGATGAAGTCCAGCCCCTTCCGTTCGAGTTTCTCCTTCGCGCGCTCTAAAACCTCATCAGTCTCGGCGGCGAAGCCGACAAGTATCCTGCTCCCCTTGTCCGTCCCGAGTTCGGCGAGGATGTCCGTCGTCCGTTCGAGTTCGACCGCGAGGGGCCCGTCGCCTTTTTTGCGCTTCCGGGTCGACGGGTCGACCGGGCGATAGTCCGCCACGGCGGCGGCCATGATGAGGGCGTGGGCGTCCGCCCATTCATTCTTCACCGCCTCATACATTTCGGCGGCCGATTCCACGCGGACGACGCGCGCGCCCGAAGGGTCTGCGAGAGCGGCGGGGCCGCTCACGAGAACGGCGTCCGCCCCGCGCC
>WTGD01000449.1 GCA_011523725.1 Nitrospinota bacterium | reverse complement strand
TCCCTCTACCTCCTAAAAGGGGGACTTTTTCAACAACCCCGTAGGGACAGGTCGCGACCTGTCCCTACCAAAGACATGAAATTCCTCCTGCATTGATTGAAAGCCGCAGCCTTCCTGCCTCAGTCGGAACTGACTCTTTGCGCTCCACAGAACACATCTGGCAAGATGGCGGGGACTTTACCCTCTTTGACAAGGAGGCTCCCCCATGGCGTTTCGCCACACCACCCCCGAGGGCCGCGAATACATCTCCCACAGGCCGCAGGTCACGGCGCGCGAGGCGATGGTCGCGTCCGGCCATCACTACGCGAGCCAGGCGGGCCTGAGGATACTGGAGAAGGGAGGCAACGCGATAGACGCAGGAGTAGCCGCGGGCATCTGCCTGAGCGTCCTTCACTCCGACATGGTGTCGTTCATGGGCGTCGCGCCCACGATCATTTACCTGGCGAAAGAAGAGCGCGTCCTCACCATCAGCGGCCTAGGCCGCTGGCCCAAGGCGGCATCCATCGAGTGGTTCGAGAAAAACTGCGGCGGGGAGATTCCCCCGGGCGTGCGTCGCGCCGTCACGCCCGCGGCGATCGACGCCTGGCTCACGGCGCTTGCGCGCTACGGAACGATGACCTTCGCCGAAGTCGCCGGGGACGCCATCTCCCTGGCCGAGGACGGCTTCGCCATGCACCATTTCATGTACGAGCACATCAAGGCGGCGGAAGCGGACTACTACCGCTGGGAATCGACGCGGCCCGTCTATTTTCCGGGTGGCGAACTCATCCCCGTGGGCGATCGGGTGCGGATGCCCGATCTGGCCGATACGATGCGGCGCATGGTGCGCGCGGAGCAAAGAGCGGGCGGCGGTCGCGCCGGGGGCGTGCGCGCGGCGCGCGATGAGGTCTACACCGGTGAGACGGCCCGCCTGATGGTCGATTTCATCGGGCGAAACGGCGGGCTGATGACGATGGACGATCTGGCCGATTTCCATGTCCTGGAGGAAGAACCGGTGATGACGGAATTTCTGGGCCACCAGGTCTACGCCTGCGGTCCTTGGTGCCAGGGTCCGACGCTGCTGGAGGCGATGAAAATCGTATCGCATTTCGACCTCCTGGCCCTGGGCCACAATTCCCCCGGCTACCTCCACGCCCTCTTGTCCGCGCTCAACCTCGCCTTCGCGGACAGGGAGGCCTTCATCGGCGACCCCGAGTTCGTGGACGTCCCCATAGACGGGCTTCTCTCCAGGGAATACGCCGCAAAGCAGGCGGAGCGGGTCGACATGGACAAGGCATTCGCCGACATGCCCGAACCCGGAGACCCCTGGGCGCACCAGGGGGGCGCGCATCCGTGGCGTTACGACGGCGCGCACCGCGTCCCCGGAGAGGCCGCACCCGAATACCAGCATGACACCTCCTACTGCACGGCGGTGGATTCGGAGGGAAACGCGTTCTCCTGCACGCCATCGGACCCCGCGAACTCGATGCCCTTCGTACCGGGCGTGGGGGCGACCGTATCAGGGCGCGGTTCCCAGAGCTGGCTCGACCCGGCGCACCCGAGCGCACTCGCGCCCTGGAAGCGGCCCAGGCTCACTCCGAACCCCGCACTCACCCTCAAGGACGGCGCGTTCTACATGACGCTGGGCACCCCGGGCGGCGACGTCCAGCCCCAGGCCATGCTGCAGGTATTCCTGAACCACGCGCTCTTCGGCATGTTGCCGCAGATGGCGATCGAAGCGCCGAGGGCCGCCACCTCCAACTTCCCCAACTCCTTCTGGCCTCATGCCTACGAACCCGGGAGCGCGCGAGCGGAGGCACGGCTTATGGGCGACGTCGGCTCCGCGCTCACCGAGATGGGCTACAAGATGGGTTCGTGGCCCGATTTCAGCTGGCCGCCCGGCAGCGTCTGCGCGATCGTGAAAGACCCCGCGACGGGCTTCCTCCTCGGTGGCGCCGACCCGAGGCGTGAATCCTACGCCGCGGGGTGGTAGAGAGTGACGGTCCGCGAGGGAAAAAGGCGGTTTCCTTGTTCCCTTCTTCTATCCGTGTTATTTCTCCCTGATGAGGACCCGATAACGGGAGGGTATCTCAGTGGAAGTGAAGCAAGCCGTGCAAACGGCGAAAGAATACATCGTCGATCTCTTCGGTGATGAGACAATCACGGGCGTCGGCCTTGAAGAAGTTGATCTCGACATGGAGTCAAACGACTGGAAGATAACCATCGGTTTTTATCGTCCGTTATCTCAGCGGGGCACCTTGACCACCGTGTTCGGTAAAGAGCACGAAGCGCGCTCCTATAAGGTCGTAAGCATCAACAAGCATAGCGGTCGCGTTTCGTCGGTCACGGACCGCGTCCTGCCCGCCGTTACCGAATGATTCGATGCCCCCGGCCGGGTATTTCATCGACGCGAACCTTCTCGTCTTGCTGATCGTGGGCCGCGTGGGAGAGCAGTTCATCACCAAGCATGGTCGCCTGCAACAATTCGTGGTCGAAGATTACCGGATTCTGCGCAACCTGCTGGACATCGTCGACCAGGTGTTCGTCACCCCGAACACGCTCACAGAAACGTCCAACCTGCTCGCCCAGCACGGAGAACCCGAGCGTTCCCGCTTTTTCGATCAACTACGCTCCACCATTGAAGAAAGCAGGGAAATACAAGTCGTCAGCGAGGTCGCCTCAAAAAACAGGGAATTCAGGCGGCTCGGGCTGACCGACGCCGCGCTCCTGGAAGTCACCACCGTGGAGATGCCTCTTCTTACCGTAGACCTCGACCTTTACCTTGCAGCATTAACGAAAGACCAGGACACGGCTATGAATTTCAGGCATATTCAGAACCTGTGATTGAGCGGGCGGACACATGGGTCCGCCCCTACGACTTCCCTTCCCGGTTGGTTTCATTCGCAAAATCACGAAATCAGGACTTTTTCAACTGCGCTCGCTTCGAGGGGGTCCATACCCGACGCCGCAGGAGGGACGCGGACCCTCATCAGGAGAGATAAAGCCTTATTTCTTGAACGAAAAAAGGCGTCTCGCCAGTTCGGCATCGGGTATGGACGTTTTTCCTTCCCATGCGAGTTCGGCCAGGAGCCTTCCGGTGAGCGGACCGAACTTGAATCCGTGGCCCGAGAAGCCGGCCCCGAACGCGATGCGCGGGTTCTCGGGATGCAGGTCGATGATGAAATCCTCATTCGGCGCGTTCGTGTAGAGGCAGTGCTCCGCGCCCGCGAGCGTCCAGTTCTTGCAGGTGAAAAAGCGCGCGATGAAGCGCTTCACATCGGCGATTTTCTCCTGGTCGATGCCGTCGGGCGGGTTGTCCGGGTCGTCATCCACCCCGACTCTCAGGTGCCGGCCCACCTTGACGCCCGCGCGCCCGAATACGGGCATACCGTAGAACAGGTTGTTCTCGTCCTGTTCCCTGTAGGCCCAGACCGGGAAACGGCCGGGTCGGTAGGCGTCCGGATCGTCCTCGGGCGTGAAGTAACCGACCGTCTGGCGGGCGATGTTGAGACTGGGTTTCAGGAACGGGAGTAATTCCTTCGCCCATGCCCCCGCCGCCACGACGAGGCGTTCGGTCTCGATGGTCCCCCCGCTCGTTTCGACTTTTACGGGATCGCTCGTCGGGTCGAATCCGTGGACGACCGTGTTCTCATGGATTTGCGCCCCGTTTTGGCGGGCCAGCGCGGTGAGTGATTCGAGCGCCTCCCTGGAGGATATGAAGCCTCCCGTCTTGTCCAGCAGGGCGCTCTCCGCCCCCTCGAAGGTGAACTGGGGGAATCGCTCCCGCGCTTCATCTGCGGATAGAAGCTCCACGTCCACGCCCTCCTGCGTGACCGCGTGGATGTAGGAATGGTAACGCTCGCAGGGCGGCCCGGTGTATATCCCGGGATTGGAATAAACGAGTTTACTGCCGGTGTCCTTTTCGAGCCTGGGCCACTCCTCCTTGTGTACCCACTGCATCAGGCGGACGTATTCGGGGGCGACATAGGCGCTTCTCGTGACGCGGGCGGCGCCGTGCGAACTGCCCCGGTCGTGGCCGATCTCGAAGCGCTCCACCAGCCCGACGCGCGCAGCACCCAGGCGCTTCAGGTGATAGAGGGCCGAGAGTCCGTTGATTCCGCCGCCGATGACCAGTGCGTCGAAGGTATTTCCGTTCATGTGGCTGTGCTCTCATGCAATGATGGCCGCACCGCCGGATTTTCATACTTATCCGGCGCGAGCAGGCCTTTTCACGTCGTCTATGTGGATTATCCATAACAAATCGCCGCAATTCCGCCAAGTGGTGTCTATGAGGGAGCGGTTGTTCTGATTGGGGAAAGGAATTATTCCAGACGAGCTAGAAGGTCGAAATCACTCCCCCCTTGAGGGGGAGTCGACGAGCAAGGGCGCAAGCCCGCAAGCGATTCGGTGGGGGGAGCTTTTGTTGTAGAAACTGTCCCCCCACCGAATCGGCCTTCGCCCAAAGGCTCAGCCTCTTCGACTCCCCCTCAAGGGGGGAGTGAAATTCAACGAGCTCCTTCCTTCTGTGGACTTTTTGACCAACCCCTCCTCACTACTCGGGTTTGACGTGATGGGTTTGTAGGGACAGGCCCCCGTGCCTGTCCGAAATCGGGCGGCCACGGGGGGTCAGACATATATGTCTGACCCTACGGTGGAACCCCGACCGACCCGCAAGAGGGGGAGTGAACCCCATGTGCTCGTTTCGCTGAAATGAGGCGGAAAACCCCTCCCGTGAGGGCGAAAGCCGCCGCGTCGTGGTATGGTGGCGTTTCATCGAACAGGTGG
The DNA here is from genome assembly GCA_011523725.1 of Nitrospinota bacterium. Taxonomy (GTDB): domain Bacteria; phylum UBA8248; class UBA8248; order UBA8248; family UBA8248; genus Bin107. Next base: position 765 of record WTGD01000449.1, on the reverse strand, counting down.
AATCGGAATAACATTCACACAGTTGGAACGGAGGTGAACATGAGCGCCGATGGACTGATATTTCTTTCACTGCATGAACTCGCCGGGCGCATCGAGAGTCGGGAGGTCTCCCCGCGCGAGGTAGTGGACGCGCATTTGCGTCAAATCGAGGCCCTGAACCCCGAGCTCAACGCGTTCATCACCGTATGCGCGGACGAGGCCCGCGAGGACGCGGCAAAGGCGGAAAGCGAGATTCAGGCCGGAAACTACCGGGGTCCTCTGCACGGCGTGCCGGTCGGCATCAAGGACATCATCGACACCGCGGGCGTGCTGACGACGCAGGGGTCGAGTTTCTTCCCGGATAACGTCCCGGCGGAGGATGCCGTGTGCGTGAGGAAGCTGAAAGAAGCGGGCGCCGTCATCGTCGGCAAATGCAACACGCACGAGTTCGCGGCGGGCTCCACCACGGTGAACCCCCACTACGGCCCGGCGCGCAACCCCTGGAACCCCGAGCGGGTATCGGGCGGCTCGAGCGGCGGTTCGGGCGCGGCGGTGGCGGCGTTCATGTGCCCCGGCGCGGTGGGAACCGACACGGGCGGCTCCATCCGGGGGCCCGCGAGCGCATGCGGAACGATGGGCCTCAAACCCACCTACGGCCGCGTAAGCCTTCGCGGCATTTTTCCGAACTCGACGACACTCGACCACGCCGGCCCGCTCGCGCGAACGGCGCGCGATTGCGGCCTCATGCTCCAGGTCATGGCGGGCTACGACCCGGCGGACCCGGGC
>WTGD01000139.1 GCA_011523725.1 Nitrospinota bacterium | reverse complement strand
CCACGTCCAGCGCGCGCAGCGACCCCCGGGCCTTGTTGATGGTTTCCTCGTATTCGAAACCGGGCTTGGAATCCGCCACGACGCCCGCCCCCACCTGGAGGTAGAGCCTGCCGCCGCGCGCGTAGAGCGTGCGGATGGCGATGCAGGTGTCCATGCTGCCGCCGAAGCCGAAATAGCCCACCGCGCCCGAGTAGGGGCCCCGGCGCACCGGCTCCATCTCGTCGATGATCTCCATCGCGCGCACCTTGGGCGCGCCCGAGACGGTGCCCGCCGGAAAAGACGCCCGGAGCACGTCGAACGCGTCTTTGCCCTCGGCCAGCTCGCCCACCACGTTGCTCACGATGTGCATGACGTGGGAGTAGCGCTCGATCACCATCTGCTCGGTGACGCGCACCGTGCCGCGCTCGCAGACGCGGCCGATGTCGTTGCGGCCGAGATCCACGAGCATGATATGCTCGGCGCGCTCCTTCTCGTCGGCGAGCAGTTCCTCCGCCAGCGCCCGGTCCTCCGCCTCGTCCACCCCGCGCCTGCGCGTGCCCGCGATGGGGCGCACCTCGACCTGCTCCCCCTCGAGCCGCACGAGCACCTCGGGCGAGGCGCCCACGAGGGTGACGTCGCCGAGTTCGAGGTAGAACATGTAGGGGGAGGGGTTGACGGTCCTGAGCGCCCGGTAGACGGCGAAGGGGTGCACGTCCAGGGCGCTTTCCAGGCGCTGTGAGAGCACGACCTGGATCGCCTCGCCTGAGTGGATGAGTTCCACCGTATCGGCGACGGCCCGCTCGAACCCCTCGCGCGTGAAAGACGAGTAGAGGCCCGGCATGTTCTCGACGGGGTGACCGCCCGCCTCATCCAGAGGCGCTCCCTCGGGCGCATACGGCGGGGCGACGGAGGGGCCTCTGAGCTTTTCGATGAGCGCATCGACACGCGCGCAGGCATCTTCATAAGCGGCCTCAGCACCGTCGTCCGTGATGTGCGCATGGGCGAGGACGTATATCTTCTGCGCCACGTTGTCGAAGATGATCAGGGATTTCGTGATCATGAAGAGCAGTTCGGGCAGTCCGAGATCGTCGCCCGCATTCTCGGGCAGGCGCTCGATGAAGCGAACCGCGTCGTAGCCCATGTAGCCGATGGCGCCCCCCCAGAACCTCGGCAGGCCGGGGAGGTCGACGGGGATGTAGGGCTGCATCAACTGCCGGAGGGCGTCGATGGGGTCATCGACGTCAAACTCCTCGCTCTCCTCCTCCTGCGTGATGCGCACCCGCTTCCCCTTGCTCTCGAAGATGAGGTAGGGCTCGCCCCCCAGAAAGGTGTATCTCGCCCACTTCTCCCCGCCCTCGACGCTTTCGAGCAGGAAGGAATGGGACCCGTCGGCGATTTTCAGATAGGCGGACACCGGCGTATCGAGATCGGCAAGAATTTCGCGATAGACCGGTATGACGTTGCCCCGCTCGCAGAGAGCGAGGAAGGCTTCCTTGTCCGGCGCATGTTGATTCGGGTTCATCTTTGTTCGAGGCATCCTCTTGCGGGCAATGCCTCGCCTCCATACAAAAAAAGCCACGGGACCGGGTGGGCCGCCATGGCTGGGGGGTTCGCTTCCAAAAGTTCAGACAATCGCCCTTATGGCGCACCTCCAGATTCGGCGGAGCGTCGCCAGGGCCAAGCCTCTTTGCATCTTTCCCGCGTTTTCATCCGCTCCCATCTCCATGTGAAAAAATTCCGCTGCTCCGATGAAGATACCCAAATTCGGGAGAAATGGTCAAGCGTCGCTCTCCTCGGGTCCCGGCGCGGCCTCGGGCGGCAGCTTCTCGCCATAGTCCACGCCCACAAGCGCCAGCCCCTGGGGCGGCGCGTTGACGCCCGCCAGCGCTCTGTTCCTGCCTTCCAATACTTCTCTCACGGAACCGGCCTCGCGCTCCCCGCGGCCCACCTCCACCAGGACGCCTGCCAGGTTCCTCACCATGTGGCGCAGGAACCCCTCCGCCGTCGCCTCGATGACCACTTCATCGCCCGCGCGCTCCACGCTCAGGCGCTCCAGGTGGCGCACCGTGTCCTCGGGTCTCCCCTTCTCCCGGCAGAAGCTGGCGAAATCATGCTCGCCCTCCAGGATGTCCGCCGCTTGCCGCATCGCTTCCAAGTCGAGGCGTTTTCGCACGTGCCAGACGTATGGACTACGCATGGCGCTCGGCGAGCGGCGGTTCAGGATGCGGTAGCGGTAGGTCTTGCGAACGGCGTCGAACTGGGCGTGAAACCCTCCGAACGCCTCCCGGCAATCGAAGATCGAGACGTCACGGCCCATCATGGTGTTCAGGCCGATCCGCACCTTGTAGGGTTCGATTTGAGAGCGCGTATGAAAGTGCGCCACCTGTCCCCATGCGTGAACGCCGGCGTCGGTGCGGCCCGAGCCGATGACCCGTACCGGCTCCCCGCACATCCTCAAAAGCGCGTTTTCAATTTCGCTCTGGACGGTCCGCTGGCCGGGCTGGGTCTGCCAGCCGTGAAAATTCGTGCCCGCGTATTCTATCCACAGGACGAGGCAGCGTGTATTTTCGGCGCTCATCGGTCAGGCGGGCTGTGCGTTCGAGTGCGTCCCGTTCAGCGCTTCACGCAGGGAGATGCCCGTGGCGGAGGCCTCGATTCCGGCGATTCGCTCGGGCGTGCCTTCGGCGAGCAGGTAACCGCCCTCCTCCCCACCCTCGGGGCCCAGGTCGATGATGTGGTCGGCCGCCTTGATGACGTCGATGTTGTGTTCGATGACGACCACGGTATTGCCCTGATCGACCAGGCGATGCAGCACGTCCAGCAGCTTTTCGATGTCGGCGAAGTGAAGCCCCGTCGTCGGCTCGTCGAGAATGTAGACCGTCCTGCCGGTGGCCCGCTTGGAGAGTTCTCTCGAGAGCTTGATGCGCTGGGCCTCTCCGCCGCTCAGCGTCGTGGCCGGCTGGCCGAGGCGCAGGTAGCCCAGACCCACGTCCTGGAGCGTCTTCATCTTCCAGCGAATCGCGTTGATGTTCTCGAAAAACGCCAGCGCCTCGTCCACCGTCATCTCCAGGACTTCCGCGATGTTTCGGCCCTTGTAGCGGACGTCGAGCGTATCGCGGTTGAAGCGCCTGCCCTGGCATTCCGAACAGCGCACGAACAGATCGGGCAAAAAGTGCATCTCGAGCCGGATGTAGCCGTCCCCCTGGCAGGTCTCGCAGCGTCCGCCCTTGACGTTGAAGCTGAAGCGTCCCGCGAGATAGCCGCGCTTCCTGGCCTCGGGCACCTGGGAGAAAAGGTTGCGAATCGGGGCGAAAACGCCCGTGTAGGTGGCCGGGTTGCTCCTCGGCGTCCGCCCGATGGGCGATTGATCGATGGCGATGACCTTGTCGATGAGTTCGGCGCCCTCGATGGAATCGTGCGCGCCGGGCGTGGCGAGCGAGCGGTAAATGCGCCGCGAAAGCGCACGGTAGAGAATCTCGTCCACCAGCGTGCTCTTGCCGCTGCCGCTCACGCCGGTGACGCAGATGAGCAGGCCGAGCGGGAAATCCACGTCCACGTTCTTGAGATTGTGCTGCCGCGCCCCCCGGATGGAAATGCAATCCTCGCCCGGAGCGCGGCGCTGCTCGGGGCGGGGAATATCGACTTCTCCGGCCAGGTATCGCCCCGTCAGCGAAGCGGCGTTCGAGCGAACGTCGTCCGGCGCGCCGCAGGCCACGAGGTACCCGCCGTGCTCGCCCGCGCCGGGCCCCAGATCCACCACGTAGTCCGCCGATTCGATGGTCTCGCGATCGTGTTCGACGACGATGATCGTGTTGCCCATGTCGCGCAGGCGGCGCAGCGTATCCAGAAGGCGGCGGTTGTCGCGCTGGTGCAGGCCGATGCTCGGCTCATCGAGGACGTACAAGACGCCCACCAGAGAGGTTCCGATCTGGCTCGCCAGCCGGATCCGCTGGCCCTCGCCCCCGGCGAGCGTGCCCGAGGGCCTCTCCAGCGTGAGGTAGTTCAGCCCCACCTTTTCGAGAAACTCGAGCCGCTCGATGATTTCCTTCAAAATCCGCTCCGAAACGAGGTCGTCGCCATCCGAGCGGTTCTGCGCTTCAAAGAAGGCGCGCACGCCCTTGATGCTCATGGCAGAGAGTTCCGCGATGCTCTTTCCGCCATACGTCACGGCGAGGCTCTCCGGCTTCAGGCGCCCACCCCCGCAGGCCTCGCACGGCATGACGCTCATGTATTTTTCCAGATTCGCCCGCATCCCGTCGCTCGCCGTATTCTCCAGCCGCTCGGCGAGCGCGGGCAAGACGCCCGGAAAAACGCGCTCGCGCCTGAGCGTGCGCCTCCCCGTCTTGTGGCGGATCTTCAGCTTCCCGCCCTTGCTCCCGTAGAACAGGATGTTCTTGTGCCTTTTGGAGAGTCTGGCGAAGGGCCTGTCCGCCGGAATCTTTTCGGCCTCCATGACGGCGCGCAGGGCGGAGGCGAGAAAACTCTTGCTCCCCGAGAGGGGGGCGATGGCCCCTTCATCGAGCGTGAGCCCGGGGTCGGGGACGATTTTCGCCTCATCCATGCGGTGCACCACACCCAGACCATTGCATTCTTCGCACGCCCCGTAGGGGCTGTTGAAGGAGAACATGCGCGGGGCCATCTCGGGGATGTTCACGCCGCACTCCGCGCAGGTGCACTCCTCGCTGAAGAGATACTCGGTGCCGTCATCCTCCAGGAAAATCACCAGCCCCTTCGCAAGGCCCAGGGCCGTTTCGATGGATTCGCCGAGGCGTTTTTCCACACCGGGGCGCAAGACGACGTGATCCACCACCACCTCGATGTTGTGCGTCATGTGGCGGTTGAGCGATATCTCATCGCCTAGCCGGAAAAACCGCCCGTCCACGCGCACTCTCAAATATCCCTTGCGCTCCAGGTCTTCGAATTCCTTGCGGTATATCCCCTTGCGGCCCCGCACGATGGGGGCGAGGATTTCGAGTTCCTTGCCGCTTCCAAGACCCATCGCCCGGCTCACCATCTGCTCCACGTTGAGCGCGTTCATGGATTGTCCGCACGAGGGGCAGTGCGGGAGACCCAGGCGGGCGTAGAGGAGCCTGAGGTGGTCGTATATCTCCGTCACGGTGCCGACGGTCGAGCGCGGGTTTTTGCTCACCGTCTTCTGCTCGATGGCGATGGTGGGCGAGAGGCCCTCGATGGAGTCGACGTCGGGCTTTCCGATCTGGTCGATGAACTGGCGCGCGTAGGCGGAGAGGGATTCGATGTAGCGGCGCTGCCCCTCGCCGTAGAGGGTGTCGAAGGCGAGCGAACTCTTGCCCGAGCCGCTCAGGCCCGTGATGACGATGAGCTTGTCGCGCGGCATGTCGAGGCTCAAGTCCTTGAGGTTGTGCTCGCGCGCACCCCGTATGCGGATTTTCCTCTCCCGCCGCGTTCTTCCGTTCAGGGACGACATGCGGGGTTCCCGAATACGGGGTTGTTGAAAAAATCCCCTTGGCGAGGCAAAGCCGGGGGGCCTTCCGCCGACCGGGGTTTTGCATTTGCAGGGGCGACTCGCCGGA
>WTGD01000167.1 GCA_011523725.1 Nitrospinota bacterium | reverse complement strand
TTGTCGGCGTTGACCACGTACCAGGGGGCCTGCTTGATGTCGGTGTGGGCGAACATCTCGTCTTTCGCCCTGGAATACTCGACCCAGCGGGTGCGGGATTCGAGGTCCATCGGCGAGAGCTTCCAGCGCCGCGTGCGGTCCTCGATGCGCGCATGAAAGCGGCGCTCCTGTTCCGCGTCGCTCACCGAGAACCAGTATTTGATGAGTATGATGCCCGAGCGCACGAGCATCCGCTCGAAGGTGGGGCATGAGTGCAGGAACTCGCGGTATTCCTCATCCGTGCAAAAGCCCATCACGCGCTCCACGCCCGCGCGGTTGTACCAGGAGCGGTCGAAGAGCACCATCTCGCCCGCGGCGGGCAGGTGCGCCGCGTAGCGCTGGAAGTACCACTGCGTCTGCTCGCGCTCGGTGGGCGCTGCGAGCGCCACGACGCGGCAGACCCTCGGATTGAGCCTCAAGGTGATGCGCTTGATGACGCCGCCCTTGCCGGCGGCGTCGCGCCCCTCGAAGAGGACGACCACTTTCAGGCCCTGGTCCTTTATCCACTCCTGGAGCTTCACGAGTTCTTCCTGGAGCCTCGCGAGCTCGGCCTCGTACACCTTCTTGGTCAGCCGCACCCGCGGAGGTTTCCGGGCGTCTCCCGCCCGGGTGAAGGCGGGGGCGCTATCCTCTGCGGGCTCGACTTCCGCGCCGCCGGATTGGGGTGTCGCCTCTTCGCTCATTCTCGTCATTCCTTGGGACTAAGGTCGAGGCCGAACCACTTGCGGGAGAGTCGGGACAGCGTCCCATCGGCGGTGGCTGCCTCGATGGCTCTTGAAAACATCTCCGCGAGCGCGCGGTCTTCCTTTCGGATGCCGATGCCGATTCCCTCGCCCAGGGAACCGCCCGTGAAGCCGGGGCCGACGACCTTCAGCTTTCCCCGCTCCTTTTCGAGCACGGGCTGTAAGTAGGAGGTTTGGGCGAGGAGAGCGTCCACGCGGCCGGCGAGGAGGGCGGCGTCGACGTCGCCCTGGTACTTGAAGGTGCGTATCCTGACGGCGTCGGCCATGTGAATCTTCAGGAAGTTCACGAATACGGTGTCGGCCTGCGCGCCGATCGTCTTGCCGGCGAAGGCTTTCCGGAGCGTCCCGATGGCGGCCTTCTCCTTTGCGTCGAGGCTTCCCAGCGTGACCGAGGCGATTTCGGTCGATACGCCCGCGAGGGGGCCGCCGGCCCGCACGACGAAGACGTGGGGAGACGCGGCGAAGGGACGCGAGTAGGTGATGCGTTTCCTTCGCTTGGCGGTGATCGCCATGCCCGACATGATGGCGTCGAACGCCCCCGCCCGGAGCGCGGGTATGATGCCCTCCCAGGCGCGCGGGATCATCCTGCACGTCACCTTCATGCGCCGGCACAGGTCGGCTGCCAGATCGATCTCGAAGCCGACGAGCTTGCCCGAGGCGTCCGTGTCGTTCCAGGGGGGATAGGCGCCCTCGGTGGCGATGCGCACCGTCGATCCCTCTTTCCAGTCCGCGGCCTGCACCGCTCCGGTGAAGACAAGCGTTGCCAGGACGAGAATCGCCGGCAGCATCCTCATGCGCGCCTCCTTTTTCCGTGAACTTTTCGATTATGAGCACGTTGGAGGGGGCGCGCAAGTAAAAAAGGGGGTTGGGTATGTAGGGGTCGCATATATGCGACCCGACCGGAGCGCGGCATGTGGGCCGCATATATGTCGGACATATATGTCCGACCTACACACAAATTGGCAACCCGGCCGAAAAGGACCTTCTCAACAGCCCCGTCTGGGTGCCTTTGCGAAGGCCGCCATTTTTTTGTATTATTTCTGTTCCAACTTTTCCCGCCTTGTCGTTTTATCGCCCGCCCGAATTTTGTCCGGTGTTTTTTTCGTAATGGGATGGCGTCCGCCGCCCGGGCCGAAGGGACTCCATCATGCCGCCAACTTCGTAGCGCCAAGAGGGGGTAGATGCGATGGATTGGCTGAATTCGATGATCAGTTCCGTGAACGCTTTCGCCTGGGGGCCGCCGATGCTCGGCATGCTGGGCGTGACGGGCGTGCTGCTCACGCTGGGGATGGTCTTCATGCCCTGGCGCAAGGTGGGCTACGGCTTCCAGCTGCTCTACGACAAGGACGGGGAGGTCGGCGAGGGCGAGGTCAAGCCCTTCAACGCGCTGATGACAGCGCTCTCCGCGACCGTCGGCACCGGTAACATCGCCGGCGTCGCCACCGCCATCGCCCTGGGCGGGCCGGGGGCCATCTTCTACATGTGGCTCATCGCGCTCTTCGGCATGGCGACGAAATACGCCGAAGCCGTCTGCGCGGTCACCTACCGCGAGGTGGACGCCGCGGGCAAGTACGTGGGCGGACCCATGTACTACTTGAGGAACGGCGTGGGCGAATTCGCGCCCGAACTCGCCAAATGGCTGGGGCTCGCGTTCGCCGTGTTCGGCGCGGTGGCGGCCTTCGGCATCGGCAACGCCGTGCAGGTGAACTCGATGGCGACCGCACTGCAGGGCAGCTTCCTGATCCCCACCTGGATCACGGGTGTCGTCGTGGCCGCGCTCGTGGGCTTCGTCGTCCTGGGCGGCATCCAGAGGATCGGCGAGGTGGCGGGCAAGCTCGTGCCCGCGATGATCGCCCTCTACGTGGGCGCCGCGCTCATCATCATCCTGATCAACATCGCCTCGGTGCCCGCGGCTATCGGCCTCATCTTCTACCACGCCTTCACGCCGGCGGCGGCGGCGGGCGGTTTCGCGGGCGCGGCGGTGGCGGCGGCGGTTCGCTTCGGCGTCGCGCGCGGCGTGTTCTCGAACGAATCGGGCCTGGGCTCGGCGGCCATCGCGCACGCGGCGGCGCAGACGAACAGTCCGGTGCGCCAGGGCGTCATCGCCATGCTGGGCACCTTCATCGACACCATCGTGGTCTGCACGATGACGGCGCTGGTCATCCTGACCTCGGGCGCGTGGACGCTCAAGGGTGCGGACGGCGCGGGCCTCACGGGCGTGCTGCTCACCTCGGCGGGCTTCCAGAGCACCATCGCGGGCGGTAGCTACATCGTCACGATAGCGCTGGCCGTATTCGCCTTCACCACCATCCTGGGCTGGTCGTACTACGGCGAGCGGTGCTGGCAGTATCTCTTCAGCGAGAACAGCCTCATGGTCTACCGGGGCTTGTGGGTGCTGGCGGCGCTCGGCTTCGCGAACGTGAAGGTGACCTTCGTCTGGAATCTCTCGGACACGCTGAACGGGCTGATGGCGGTGCCCAACCTGATCGGCCTGCTCCTGCTCGCGCCGATGGTGTTCAAGGTCACGCGCGAGTATTTCGACGCCACGTAAGCCTCAACAAACAGGGGCCGTCCTCGCGGGCTCGAAACCGCCCGGGTGGGCGGCCCTTGTGTTATGGGGTCAGCATCCGTGTGTAGGGACAGGCCCCCGTGCCTGTCCTGATAGTATCCATCTGGAAAAGGAACAACCACAGGGGGTTGTCCCTACGGTTTCCTGTTCCCCACAGGCTTGAATTGCAGATTGCCGTCATTCCGGCTTTCTCTGAAACGAAGCACTAATTCACAGTGAAATATCCGGCATGGGTAGTACGAGCGCCCGGGATTTGGTTTCCTGCGCGTCTGGGCGAATGGTAATATGCAATCAAGTTCAAAAGCACATTCCTCAGCTATCCGCAATGGCGGTAACAATTTGTGATTGTCACGCGATGGAGGAAAACCATGAAATTCACAAGGACAGGTTTCGCTTTTTCCCTGGTAGTCTTCGCGCTTTTTCTGGCGGCAGGTCCGGCTTGTGCCAAGGATTTCAAATCGATTATGACTTCCATCTCGAAGGTCGGGGCGCTGGACAACGGGGACGGGCATGAGTGGACGTTCAGGAAGTCAGGAGACGGATGGGAGGTGGAAGGCGCCAATTTCGAAACGGCGGAAGTCACTTCCGCAGGGGCGAACAAGGTTTCCATCGACGGTTTTCCCGACAGATGGGGCGCGAACGGGATTTATGTTTTCTCGAAAAAATCCGGGGCGTGTGTCCTTGATTCGCAGGAGAGCGCCACGCATCGCCTGGAGTGGAAGTGCTCGAATCTGACGCATGATTCGCAAGAAGATTCGACGCCGCGCGTTGTATCGAAAGCGAAACCCGCGCCGGATAATGCGGTCATTACCGAAATGCCTCGGCCTGAGGGTCTGGGCAGGCGCGGACGCAAAAGGTGGCGCCGCTACCTCAAGGCCCGGAACCACAAGGCTTTCGCCCGTGGACCGGGCAAGCGGTACGGGTGGTCCTCCGGGCGATCCTCCGTCGAGAAAGCGAAAAGGGCCGCAATACGAAGGTGCGAGAAAAAAGGCGACACATGCCGGCTCGTATCGGTCGACGGGGGGCCTGTCGACCAAACCAGGTAGCCGTACTGAAAGTATTATTCGCCGATCCGGTACGGAGCGGCGGGAATATCCCGATGATAGAAAAACAGTTAGTACTGCGATGCGCAAAAATTCCCTATAACCGGCTGGGAGTACGGCTCCCTCATAGCCGCCCCGCCGCCTCATTGACGGCCGCTTCCCGCTCGGCCTGGCGCGCGGCGAATGTATCGCGCACGGTGGCCACCATCTGAGGGTCCGCCCGTTCGGGAGAGCCCGCGTCGAAGGGAGGCTTGGGGTCGTACTCCATGCCGAGCTGGATTTTGCGGGCGGCCTCTGCTCCCAGCAGTTCCCCCGCCACCGTCAGGGCGAAATCGATGCCGGCCGTGACACCGGCGCCGGTGATCACGTTTCCGTCGACGACCACGCGCTCATTCACGGGTTCGCAGCCGAAGGCGGCGAGCATCGAGTGCGACATCCAGTGCGTCGTCGCGCGCCTGCCTTTGAGCAGCCCCGCCGCGCCGAGCACGAGCGACCCGGAGCATACCGAGGTGACGTAGCGCGCCCCCGCCGCCTGGCGGCGCACGAAGTCGAGCGTCTCCTCATCGTTTACAAGCGGGTTCGTGCCCGCGCCGCCCGGCACGCAGATGAGGTCGAGCTGCGGGCAGTCGGCGAAGGTCATACTCGGCAGAAGCTGCATGCCGCCGCCGGCGGTGACCGGATCAAGCGTCTTCCAGACGAGATGGACGTCGGTGTCGGGGAACTTGGTGAAGACCTCGTACGGACCGGTCATGTCGAGCTGGGTGAGATTCGGAAACAGGAGTTGGCCGATTTGGAATCGCATGGCGGGTCGATGCCTCCGCTGTTGGGGGTAGGGAGTCAGGGTATGGGTGGCCCGCAGCCGTGTCAAGATCGATCAATCGCGACCTGTAGGGGCGGCCCCCCGTGGTCGCCCTTTTTGGGACAGGCACGGGGGCCTGTCCCTACGGAAACCCTGTGAATCGAAACGAACCCGTAGGGGCGGTTCGCGAACCGCCCCTACAAAGCAAGGCGTATGCCGGTTGGGATGGTGTATGGGGTTCTTGAAAAAGCCTTTGTCAATGGAGTAACCCCCCAACCCCCCTTGTCAGGGGGGCTTTTCTTCCATCCCCTCGTCGGGGGGCATCGCCTTTATTCCCCTGTCAAGGGG
>WTGD01000386.1 GCA_011523725.1 Nitrospinota bacterium | reverse complement strand
ACCTCCTGGCCGGCCATGTTGGCCGCCGCTACGCGGCCATGCTGCATGGCGGTGTGCTCGATGGCGTGCACCACCTTATCGCCCGTGACGGCGTCGGGGCCTTCCGCGATGTCTCCCGCCGCGTAGATGTTCGCCACGTTCGTTCGGCAATGCGCATCCACCAGAATTCCCTGGTTGGTCTCTAGACCGCTGCCCGCCACCCAGTCGATGTTGGGCTTGATGCCCGTGGCCATGATGACCAGGTCGACCTCCAGATCGGGGCCTTCCTGGAATTTGAGGAGCTTGGCGTCTCCCTTGTCCTCTATGGAGGCGAGTTGCGCCGAAGTTCGCACTTCCACGCCCCGGTCGTTCAGCCAATCCTGAACAATCCCCGCGCCCGTATCGTCTATCATGCGCGGCAGGATGCGCGATTCGAGCTCCACGACGGTGAGCTTCACGCCCTGATTCACCAGAGCGTTCAGAATCGTGAAGGCGATGAATCCCGCTCCGATCATCGCGACGCGGGCGCCCTCGCCCACGCCGGACGCCACGGCGCGCGCCTGGAGAAACGTCCAGAAGCTGTGCACGTTTTCTCCGTCCGCACCGGGCACCGGGGCTTTCACCGGGGAGGAACCCGTGGCGATCAGGAGATTGTCGTATTCAATCTCATCGCCCCCCTCGAGGATGAGCTTGCTGGCGGATGCGTCGATTCTCTCGGCGCGGGCGCCGAGCCTCGCATCCACGTTCAGCGCGGCGAGCTTGGGAGGAGAGGCGATATAGACGTGCGATTCCGCGATGTCCCGCGCCAGATAATAAGGCAGCACCATCCGCGAATACGGCGTCTCATCCGCGACGAGGACGATCTCGGAATCACCCCGATCCAGTTCCCTGAGGGTGGTGATGGCGTTCCAGCCGGCGGTTCCGCCGCCCACGATGACGTGTCTGGCCATGATCAGAGCACCCCCGCAAGCGGTCCGGCGGGCGATTTCGCCCGCTCCGCGGCAAAGGGCCCGACCCAGTCGGTCTTGTCGGCCTCTTGGAAGAGGATGGCGTCGGTGGGGCACACGGACGCGCATGCGGGATTCCCCCCGCACAGGTCGCACTTGAACGCTTTGTGGGTGTCGATGTCGTAGAACATCGTTCCATAAGGACACGCGATGGTGCAGAGCTTGCAGCCCACGCAGATGTCGTCCGCCACGTCCTTCGCCCCGGCCGGCGAGATGCCGATCGCCTCGACGGGACACGCCGTCAGACACCAGGCCTCGTCGCACTGCGGGCACGTATAAGGCGCATAGCTCGTGTGACCCTCGAACGAAGAGACGCGTATCACCGCCTTCGAGGGTTGAAACGTCCCCGTCTGCTCATAAGAGCACGCGAGTTCGCACCGCATGCAGCCGGTACACTTCTCGGGAATGATCTTGAGTATTTTCATCGCACCCCCACGATTTTTGGAAAGGGCTTCCCGCATCGCATCTCATGCGTTGTGACGCGAGACACTCTTGTTTGGTAGAATGAAGACGCGCGCATTCTCGCAGAGGCAGCCGACTCCGGTCAAACGAAATTCCGATTTTTCGATCACATGGAGCTTCAGCCGCCCGACGTCACCAGAACGGCCCCCGCCACGACGATGAGTATTCCCATCACCAAACGCTTCGTGATGACTTCCAGGTCGCGAAGTAGCACCACCGACAGCAAGAGTACGAATATCGGGGTCATGCGGACGAGCGGGGAAATCACCGCGAGTTGCCCGTCACGCAGTGAGGTCCAGAACAGCACGGCGGAGAAGAGCCCGAACAGGCCCGCCGGGATGCATGCTCCCGCGACCCGCATGCTCCACTGAAACTTCTGTTCCTGCGAGGCGAAGCGCGAAGAAGCAATCAAGCCCACGTTGGCGATGAGCGTGGCCACGACGATGCCCAGCCAAGGCGCGTTCATGGCGGCCAGCCCCGCTTTCCGGAGATAGGGCGTGAAGCTGAACGCTGCCATCGCAATGAAGGCGAAGGTGTAACGCCTGAGCGAATACGCTCCCGTTATCCGCTCGCCGGTGAGCCAGATCATCCCGAGGACGACGAGCGCGATTCCCAGCCAGACGCCCGCGTCGGGGCGCTCGCCCAGAATCATTACGCCCATCAGCGCCGAGCCGATGGGCGTCGCCGCTATGAGCGCGTTCGTCCTGCTCACGCCGACGTACTCGCTCGAACGGAGAGCGCTGTAGCGCGCTATGAGATTCCCCACCAATCCTGTAAAGAGAAATAAGATGAGAGCCGCCACCCAATCGCCTTCGTAGATATCGAACAATGGCGAGAAAACGACGGCGAGGACCGCCATCCAGCCATTCACCCAGAAGATGATCGTGAGCGCCGAGGCCCGCTCGAGCAATCTGCGGACGAGAATCTGGTTGCAGGCGAACAGGAAGGCGCCCAATAACGCGCGGAACTCGGGCGGCGCCTCCACAATCAGGTTTTCCATTGCAACCCCTCAAGAACCGCCAAAAAGCGCGCCCTGCTCGAAAAAATGAGCGTCTACCTGCTCAAGATGATCAGCACGGCGCCCTCCACGGCGAGCAGTCCCCCGGCGATCACGCGCAAATTGATGCGCTCCAGCCTTTGGTAAAAAATCCAGGAAAACAGGATCAGGAACAGGATGGAGAGCCGGTTTATCGGGATCACCTCGATGAGCTTCCCGTTCTTGATGGCGACCCAAAAGCAGTACGCCGATATGATGTTGAAAATCCCTCCGATGAGAACCAACCACAGGCTTTTCCTGTTCCAGGTCTTGGGGTTGAGCTCATGATCGTCGACGAACGGGATGGAGCCGAGCTGGAGAAGCGCACCCGCGAACGCCGTGGTGGCGATGCCGAAGGCGGGCGAGGGAATCGTCTGAAACGCGAACTTGCGCAGAGGCGGGGCGAAGGAGAAGAAAAAGGCTCCCAGAAGCGGCAGGAGATAGTACCAAAGCGGGGCGCGCCTGCCTCCCGCTCCTCTCTCCTGCACCAGGAGTATCGCGCCCAACACGATGGCGAACGTGCCCAGGGCTATCGGGAAGGTCATCGTCTCGTCGAAAAGGAGCATGGCCAGAAGGGCGCCCCATATGGGATAGAATTGCGCAAGAATTTGTGAGCGCGCCATTCCGATGAGCGTGGCCGAAATGAAATTGATGTTTCTCGACAGGAAATGAGAGCAAAACCCCGCCAGCACGAACCAGAAAATCCCCTCCAGGGGCCATTTTTCGAGGCCGGCGCCCAGCGCGTATATGGTCGAAGCGTAAGTTACCAGCGTTAAATTGGTGACGAAGGTGATCGCCTTCGGTCCTATCCACTGAAGGGCGCCTCGATAGATCGTCTGCGTGGCTGCCAAAAAGACAGCGGACAGGAAAGACAGAAAAACCGGGGGGAGCGATTCGATCAAAGCCTATCCAAGGGACAGAGGAATGAAGCGAAGCGATATATACGCATTATGGCACGAGTAACCGGCATCCGTAATCCGCGGCCCGCGCGAAACCAGACACGGCGTGATATATTCCGGCTCCCGATTCCATTCGAGGACACAGAAAATGCCGGAGGACGCTTCCATGCCCGCCACGGAAATTTTTCCCGAATTCGCCCTTTTGCCCGAAATGTACGCCCGGGAGGTGGAGGGCCTCACAGACGAGCAACTCGATCTGAAACAACCCGGCAAAAGCTGGGGCCTGTGGTCGATCCGCGAGCAGGTCAGCCACATGGGTTACGTGAATTACAGATGGTTTTTGCAGGTCTGGGGCAAATTCTTATTTGGAGAGGAGCTGCCGAGGCCTGAATCCCTATACGACACGGGCGGTGCGGATCGCCTCCTCGATCCCATGCGATTCCACGAGATGGACGATCTGCTCGCGGCTTATGAAGACGGCTGCCGGCTGGCGCTGGATATTCTCGAAAACGAAACCCTCGAATCCTTGCGGGAAAAAACCAAAATCAGAGAAGTTCCCCGAAACTACGAATGGCCCTCGGGCGATCGGTACATCGACTGGCTTGAAAACGTGGTCCTCAAAATCCACCCCGACGGCTTCTGGCGAGACGGGAAAAAAGACAACGTTTTTCACTACAACCTGGAGTGGACTTTTCGCCATGTGCTCTGGGAGGGATACGCCCACCTCAAAACCATCCAGGCGCACAAACAAGCGCAGGGAATCGAGGGGAAGATAGCGCTGGATGAGGGCGTGGGCTACCTCGCCGCGCTCACCTGGGAGTGAGCATCCGCCGCACCAGTCCCTCTGGCGCGTCGTCGACCGTGAAGGAACCCAGGATTTTCTCCGAGATGAAACCCTCTTCGTTCATGTGGCGGAAAAACGCCAGCAAAGGATCATAATAACCGCGGACGTTGAGCAGGCCGACGGGCTTGGCGTGGTATCCGAGTTGGAGCCAGGTGATCATCTCCATGGTTTCCTCGAGCGTGCCGAGTCCGCCCGGCAGCGAGATGAAGCCATCGGCCAATTCCGCCATCAACGCCTTTCTCTCGTGCATGGTGCGCACGACGTGAAGTTCGGTGACCCCCTGATGGGCGACCTCCATTTCCATCAACTTATCGGGAATTACGCCTGTTATCTCACCTCCGTTTTCGAGCACGGCGTCGGCCAGAACGCCCATGAGTCCAATACCTCCCGCGCCATACACCACACCGATACCGCGCGCACCCAGGGCATGCCCCAGTGTCCGCGCCGCGTCATGATATTCAGCCCGCACTCCTTTCGATGAACCGGCGAAAACGCATATCCTTTTCAACGAGATTTCCTCCCCGCCGGGTCGGCGCCCGGGCAGGGGGCTCGACATCCTCCGGCTTTTGCTTTTCAACGAGACACTCCACTTCCATTGGCGTCAGACATATTACTACCGCTACACTCCCTTCGCCATGAAGATTCTCATCTGGAACATCATGCACGGCGGTGGACGCCGGGCGGATAAAATTGTGGAGCGCATCGGCCAGGGAAGCCCCGACATCGTCATACTGACGGAATTTCGTGGCACACCACCCAGCCGGGAGGTCGCTTCCCGTATCGAGGAGCTGGGACTACCGCACCAACTGAACACGACATCTGACAATCATCCGGCCAAAAACGCCCTGCTCCTCGCCTCGCGCTGGCCGCTCAGGCGCATTCACTGGAGGAGACCTCCCGAACCTGCTGAACGCCGCCTGCTCGCCCACGTCCGCGCACCCACGCCCATCTCTGTCGCCGCCGTTCACGTGCCCAACCGCGTGAGCGGAATCAAATATCCCTTCCTGGATGCGCTCCGCGATTTGACGCGCCGCCGGCGCGGGGGAGACGCCATCGTGGCGGGTGATTTCAACACCGGGCGAATCCATGAGGATGAAACCGTGAAATGCTTCAACAGGCGCGAAGACGATTTCATGACGGCCATGTCGGATGCGGGCTGGGCGGATGCGTACCGCAGCGTCCACGGCCCAAAACGCGCCTATACCTGGCGCGCGCCCGGCGGGGGAGGGAGCTTCCGGCTGGACCATGCGTTCATCAATCGCCGCGCGCAAGGCAGGCTGCTCGACGCGCGCATCGATTGGCCGCCGGGCAACCCGAGGCCCCCAAG
>WTGD01000231.1 GCA_011523725.1 Nitrospinota bacterium | reverse complement strand
TGCCCCAGTTGAGCGCGGTGGCGAACTGCGCGGCGGCGGCGGAGCCTCACGGCGTGAAAATCATCTCCGACGGCGGGATCAAGTATTCCGGCGATATCGTCAAGGCGCTCGCCGCGGGCGCGCATGGCGTGATGGTCGGCAGCCTGCTTGCGGGGGTGGAGGAGAGCCCCGGCGAGCGGGTGCTCTACCAGGGAAGAAGCTACAAGGTGTATCGCGGCATGGGTTCGGTCGGCGCGATGAGCAACGGCAAGAGCCGGGACCGCTATTTCCAGGACGTGCAGAACGGTTATGCGGGTGCTGAGGAGCACGCCTTCAGCGATTCGAAGCTCGTGCCCGAGGGTGTGGAGGGCCGCGTTCCCTACAAGGGGCCGCTTTCGTCCACCGTCTACCAGCTCATGGGCGGGGTGGCCGCGGGCATGGGATATACCGGCTGCCGCGACCTGAGGGAGTTGCGGGAGAAGGCGAAATTCGTACGCATCACGTCGGCGGGCCTCACGGAAAGCCACGTGCATGACGTCTTCATCACGCGCGAGTCGCCCAACTACCAGCGCGATTGATTGACAGGGCGTAATTCAGGCGATGCCCGTCGGCGTCGCGTGAGCGTGCGCGCACAGACGAGCGCTTCACCCATCGCGCGCAGGGACGACCGCGCCGGGTCGTCGAGGGATGTGGGGTCCCGGTTTATCCGGCGTTCGAGATATTGGCCGATGGTTCGGCTTGAAAGCCGGCCTGAGAATGGAGGGGAAGAGGCGGTTCGTTCCGCTTTACCGAAACAAAGATGCGCGATCAGATACTCATTCTCGATTTCGGCTCGCAGTACACGCAACTCATCGCCCGGCGCGTGCGGGAGTCGAACGTGTATTGCGAGATTCACCCGTGCACACGCGGCTGGCGCGAGATTACGGGTCCGCACACCAAAGGCGTCATCCTCTCGGGCGGGCCGAGCAGCGTGTACGAGAACGGTTCTCCCTCGGTCGACCCCGCGCTGTTCGAGACCGACCTCCCCATCCTGGGGATTTGCTACGGCATGCAGCTCATGACCCACCTTCTCGGCGGAAAAGTCGGTCCTTACGCCAAACGGGAATTCGGCCGCGCCGAAGTGATGGTCGAAGAGCCCGTCGGCATCTTTCTCGGCTTCGGGGGCGCCGAGACCGTCTGGATGAGCCACGGGGATACGATAGAAGCGCCGCCGCCCGGCTACAGGCAACTCGCGCGCTCGGAGGGCTCCCCGGTGGCGGCGATGATGTCCGAAGACGGGCAGCGCTACGGCATTCAGTTTCACCCCGAAGTGGCGCACACCCCGCGCGGCAAGGAGATCCTCCACAACTTCGTGCACAGGATTTGCGGATGCGCGGGCGATTGGACCATGCGCTCCTTCATCGAGGAGGCGGTCGAGCGCATCAGGGAGCAAGTCGGGGACGGGCGCGTGGTGTGCGGCCTCTCGGGCGGCGTGGATTCCTCCGTCACGGCGATGCTCATCAAAGAGGCGATAGGCGATCGGCTCACCTGCATCTTCGTGGACAACGGCCTGCTCAGAAAGAACGAGGCCGAGCAGGTTGTGGAGACCTTTGGCGAAAGGCTCAAGCTCGTGCACGTGGACGCGAGCGGGGATTTCCTGGGCGCGCTTCGCGGCGTCACGCACCCCGAAGCCAAGAGAAAGAGAATCGGCGAGATATTCATCCGCGTGTTCGAGCGCGAGGCGGGGAGGCTGGGCGACGTGAAGTTCCTGGCCCAGGGAACGCTCTACCCCGACGTCATCGAGAGCGTCTCCTTCAAGGGGCCTTCGGCGACCATCAAAAGCCACCACAACGTCGGCGGGCTGCCCAAGTGGATGCGGCTTGCCCTCATCGAGCCCCTGCGCGAGTTGTTCAAGGACGAGGTACGCGAGGCGGGCGAGGAGTTGGGGCTGCCCCGCGAGATGCTCTGGCGGCATCCGTTCCCGGGTCCCGGCCTCGCGGTGCGCGTCCTGGGCGAGGTGACGGAGAAGCGCGTGCAGACCCTCCAGGAGGCGGACGCCATATTCATCGAAACGCTCCGCAAGCACGATTATTACGACAAGGTCTGGCAGGCGTTCGCCGTGTTGCTGCCCGTCAACACCGTGGGCGTGATGGGAGATGCGAGAACGTATGAGAACGCTCTCGCGCTCCGGGCCGTCACGAGCCAGGACGGGATGACGGCGGACTGGGCCAGGCTGCCGCCGGATCTGCTGGCCGAGGCCTCCTCGCGCATCATCAACGAGGTGCGCGGCGTGAACCGCGTGGTGTACGACGTCTCCTCCAAACCGCCGGGCACGATTGAGTGGGAGTGATTAAAAGCACTATAAATCAATAGTTTATAGAGTGTATTATTTTTTCTTTTTCTCGATCAGCCGGATTTTGTCGATATCCAGGATGGAGATTCTCTCACCGGCCGCCCCTTCGTCGCCGGGCCTGTAAATCCCGAACTTGAAGTGCGGCTCTCCGCATGGGTCGAGACCGAAATCTCCCTCGTCGATGATCTTTTCGTCATTGAAATAGAGGTTGTAATACGATTCCGTGAATATAACTTCCAGCTTCACGTTTACCCATTTCCCCATCACTTTATTGATGCGGACCTTTCTTTTCAGGGGCTGCCCCCAATGATTGGTCGTGAAATGCCCGTTTGAAAATTTGAACATCAATGCGGGACCGACCCTGCAGCCCTTGACGCTTTGGTGTAGTTGAACAAAGTCTTCTCTTTCGTAGATGAATCCTTTCACGAACCTGGCCCTGAAGGTCAGCGTATAGTCCGCATCTTTTTTCAGAGTACTCGCCTGTTTTATCTCCGCGCGCTCCCAGTACGGCGCGCCGTGTCTTTGAAAACCGTCGGTGCTGCATCCTCCCACCTGTTTGTTTTTCAGTGTAAAGCGCAGGAACGTCTCGCCTCCTTCGGTTACCCATCGTACGGAATTAGAATCCGGGAAGCCGCAGTTGTCGTAAAACTCGATGTTCCAGTCTTTGTCCTGGTAGGATGTCATGCCGCCCGTGTCGAAATACGTGGCGGGTGAAAACCCGTCTGATGAAGTTTTACATCCCGCCAAAAAGACGATAATAATCAGGAGAATAAATTTGCGCATTTTTTCCGGTTTTCATCGATTTTCAGAACAGGGACGCCAGGCAGAATCTTAGATGTCCGGGATGAAAAAGCAAGCAAGAACGATGGGGACTTCGCCAGTCTTATTTTACTGTTTTCAGAATCAGCAAGTTACGATACAGCCGCCTGTTCTTTCCTGAATAATGACCGTCGCCGCGTCTGAAATTTTTCAAAGGAGTCGGATGAAATGTATCGCATCTTGAAAACCACGATCGTCGTGGCGCCGCTGTTTTTCCTGGGTTCGTTTCTCGCTGGAGCGAGCGCCCATGCCCATGAGGCGAATTATCCCCACCTGCACATCGCTCAAAGCGGCCACGGGGAGAAGGGGCATGGACATCGGATGCACAAGCCCGGCGAGGCTGGAATGAAGAAGGGCCGCGGCGGGATAAAGCATTCCGTCAAAATGATTCCCGCCGACTACAAGAACCCGCCGCGCGTGAAGATACGCCTGGAAAAAGACGCCCATACCAAGGGGGCGCTCAATCTGTTTCTGGATATCAGGAACTTCCGCTTCGCGCCCGAAAAAGTGAACAAGACATCGAAGATCAACGAGGGCCACGCGCACCTGTACCTGAACGGCAAGAAGCTCACGAGGCTGTATTCCGCTTTTTATTTCATGGACAGGCTCCCGAAGGGGAATCTCGAGATCAGGGTGACGCTGAACACGAACATGCACGAAGACCTGAGCTACCGGGGAAAGCTCGTTCAGGACGTCGTGGCGCTCAAGGATATGAACAACTAGGCGCAGGGGACCGAAGCCTTGCTGATATGGACGCATTTCATTCTGGCGGTGCTGGCGATAGGGCTCGGCGCCGTCAATCTCGCGTCGGCGAAGGGAACGCGCAGGCACCGCATCATCGGCTGGTGCTGGATGGTCGTGATGACCTACGTCACAGTTTCATCGTTTGGGATTCGCGAGCTCAACGACGGCGATTTCAGCTGGATTCACCTGCTGACGATCTGGACGATGTTCTGCATGGTGATGGCCGTGGTCTCGATACGGCGGGGAAATGTGCGGAGGCACGCGGCTTTCATGACGGGCACGATGATAGGCGCCCTCATCGCGGGCGGGTTCGCCATGATGCCCGGCCGGTTCATCAGCCAGATTTTCGGGTATGGCGGTTGATATGCCGCAAGCGCGAATGCGCTCTGTGAATTAAAAAGATGACGGCGGTAGGCTTAAGGAGGTAAACTGGAAGCACTGCACTGACTCCGCGGCCGCACCGGCTACACGGGCTACAGAAAAAGCAGTAACCTGACAGAGTACGCCCCTATCAAAATCCGCCCCCGGGGAAGAGACATGCCGGCTCCATTCGTTCATCTGCATCTACACTCCCAGTACAGTCTCCTGGACGGCACCACGCGAATCGGCGATCTGGTGCAGCGCGCCGCCGAACTCGGCCAGCCCGCCGTGGCGCTGACCGACCACGGGAACATGTTCGGCGCGGTGAAGTTCTACGAGGCGGCGAGGAAGGCGGGCGTCAAGCCCATCATCGGCTGCGAGGTGTACGTCGCCCCCGGCAGCCGGTTCGACAAGGGGTCTACGAACGGCGGCGGGCGCGCCTACCACATGCTGCTGCTCGCCCAGAACCAGACGGGCTACAACAACCTGTGCGAACTGGTGACGCGGGGTTTCACCGAGGGGATGTACTATTTCCCCAGGATCGACCGCGAGCTCCTCGTCCAGCACGCCGAGGGTCTCATCTGCACGTCCGCCTGCCTGCGCGGGGAGGTGAACGATCACCTCCTGCACGGCCGCGAGGAGGCGGCGCGCGAGGCGGCCGGGTTCTACAAGGACCTCTTCCCGGGGCGCTACTACCTCGAACTCCAGGACCACGGCATGGAGGAGGACAAGCAGGTCATCCCGAGAGTCATCGCCCTCTCGAAGGAGATGGGGCTCCCCCTCGTCGCCACCAACGACGTGCATTATCTGGACAAGGGGGATCACGGCGCCCAGGAGGTGCTCATCTGCATCCAGACGGGCAAGACCCTGAACGACCCTAACCGCATGACGATAAAGAGCGAGGAGTTCTACCTCAAAACCGCAGAGGAGATGGAGGCGCTCTTCGGCGAGGTGCCCGAAGCCCTCGCCAATACGCTCGCCATCGCCGAGCAATGCGATTTCGATTTCACCTTCGGCGCGGCCCACTACCCGGATTTCGAGACCCCCGACGGGGCCGACAAGAAGGAATACCTGAGGCGCACGGCGGAGGAGGGACTCGCGGGCAGGCTCGCGCAGTTCGGAGTCGAGGGCGCCGAGGCGGAGCGCTACCGCGAACGGCTCAAGATGGAGCTCGAGGTCATCAACAACCAGAACTACGAGGGGTATTTCCTCATCGTGTCCGATTTCATCCGCTACGCCAAGGAGCAGGGCATTCCCGTGGGCCCGGGCCGGGGCTCGGCGGCGGGCAGCCTGGCCGCCTATGCGCTGGGCATCACGGGCATCGACCCGCTCAAGTACTCCCTTCTCTTCGAGCGTTTCCTGAACCCCGAGCGCATCAGCCCGCCCGACGTGGACATCGACTTCTGCATGGACAGGCGCGACGAGGTCATCCGCTACGTGCAGG
>WTGD01000067.1 GCA_011523725.1 Nitrospinota bacterium | reverse complement strand
CTCGTGCTCGAAGTGGAAGTGCCCCTCGCGGATTTTCTCCGCAATCTCCCAGATGGGCATCTGCGCGGTGAGGGGCAGGTATTCGTCCACGATGCAGTCGGCGAGGTTGTATTTGTCCATGCCGGTGAGTATGAGGTCGAAATAGTAGCGGTGACGGCGCAAGCGGGACTCCTTCGTGTCTCGATTATCCGGTCCGAGGGTGTGTTTGGTGGTGGATTTTGTCAAGAGATGGGTTCATAATCCCCCGGAAGTCGAGGCGGGGGTGTTCCGGTCGCACCCGCTTCGCAAATATGGTATTGGATGGGAAAAGCAATGAAGGAGAAACGAAGAATGCGCAAGACCCTCGGCATGGGATTGGCGCTTCTCGCCGCCTTTTTCGTTTTGAGCGGGTGCGGCGACATGGTGCCGCGCGGCGTGGAGGTGATCACCGATCCTCCGGGCGCCACGGTGAAGCTCGGCAAGGAGAAGATAGGCGAATCGCCGGTACTCATCCCCTGGAAGAAGATAAAGGATCATTACGCGGATACGTTTACCGTCGAAATTCTCAAGGAAGGGTATCGTCCCCATCATCTCGTGGCTGCGCAGTACGGGGGGACGATACGGGTGGCTCTCCAGAAGAAATAGTGTAGACTCCCCCTATTCTGTTTCCCGTCGTCAAAGAGGCAAGAGGATTTTGGTACGCACACACGGCATGGGTTTGCTCGCCGAGTTGTTCGACTTCGCGCAGGACGAGGAGGAACAGGGACGGGCATGGATGGACGAGGTGCGCCTCTCGGGGATGCTCGAAGTCTCAAGTGTTAGCGGAGGCGCGAGCTACGAGGTGACGGACGGCGCGCCGCGCTTTCTGAACCTCGTTGAGGCGGAGAACGTCCACGTCTTCTACGGCGAGGAGTTCGCCTCGCTCATGGACTCCGCCGAGATGCGCTTTCCCGTCGAACCGACGACCCACATCCGCCTCGTGTGCGCGCAGGTCTATCCCGGTCTGCCCGCCCGGCCGCCCGATTTCCCCTCGGTGGATGCGGCGGGCCTCGCCCCCGTCGTCCAGTTCGGCAGGATCAACGTGCCCCAGGAGAGGCTCGACGACTTCAACGGGTGGTACTCACGTGATCGCGGCCCGCTTTGCGAGAAGGTACCGGGGATGAGGCGCATGCGCCGCTACAGCCCCGTGGAGGGGGAGCGCCTCATGATCGTCCTCTACGAGATGGAGGATGAATCCGTGCGCGAAACGCCCGAATGGAAGCACATGAACGCCTCGGAATGGACGGCGCGCGTGCGGAGCTATTACCGCCAGGAGCCCGGCTCCCCCGGCGTCTACAAGCGCAGGGGCTACGCGCGGTAGCCGTCCTGCAGTTCCTCTCTAACTAGATTCTCTCAGCTTGTAGGGACAACCCCCCGTGGTTGTCCTTCATCAGGATAGCATCACTCCGGGGTTCGCAGTCTCTGCTCGTCATTCTGGCGAAAGCCGGAATCCATTTTACGCCTTTTGCCTTTCGTCAGGGTTCCTGCACATCGGCGGGGAATGAAATGCCCCTCGCTCATCCACTCGCATCCGCAAATGGATTCCGGCTTTCGCCGGAATGACGTACAAAACCAAATTTGTCGTGGTTCCCGAAAAGTCGGTTCCGACCGAGGAGGGAGGAACCGCCGCCTACCGTAGGGACAGGTCGCGACCTGTCCCTACGGTAGGCGGCTGCCGCGATGATGCGTCGTTTCCCCTACCTCGGGAAGCGGCTGAAGTCCGCCGGCCTCTTCTCCTTGAACGCGTTCATGCCCTCGACGGATTGCTCGTTGTTCCACACGGCGTTCAGCAGTTCGCTGCCGTGCATCCAGGAGGGGTAGTGGAGGTCGCCCAGGAAGTTCAGGTTCGTCTTCATGTAGCGCAGGGTGGCCGGGGCGTGGGAGTTGATGGTGGCGCACCACTCCTCGGTCGTCTTTTCGAGCTCGTCATCGGGCACCACCTCGTTGATGAGACCCACTTCCTTCGCCTCCTGCGCGGGGTAGCGCTTCGCCATGAAGAGCATCTCGCGCGCCCTGCGATCGCCCATCAGAAGCGGGAGGTACTGCGTGGCGCCCACCACGGGCAGCGCGCCCACCCGCGCGCCCGACTGGCCGAACGTCGCGTTCTCGCTCGCGATGCACAGGTCGCAGTAGAGCTGCCACTCGTTGCCGCCGCCGATGCACCAGCCGCGCACCATGGCGATGGTGGGCTTGCCCGAGTTCCGGAGCGTCATGCACAGGCGCCGCATCTTGTTGTTCCAGACGTGGCCCGTCTGGTAGTTCAGACCCAGCATCATGTCCATGTCGCCGCCCGAGGAGAAGTTCCCGTTCAGGCCGTAGAGGACGCCCACGCCGATGTCGGGGTCTTCATCGAGCTGCGTGAAGGCTTCGATGACTTCGTTGATCATCTGGAAATTCATCGCGTTCAGTGTTTTGGGGCGGTTGAGCCCCACCCAGAGGGTTCTGTCTTTTACCTCGACGACGGTTACTCTATCCGACATGTTCAAACTCTCCTTCCCGTCCGCCGGTACGTGCGGACGTCTTGTTGAATGGAATGGATGGAATTGTCCAATTGGTCTTTCACCAGATGCCGCATTCTCACACACGCAGCGCTTGTTCGCCAGAGCGAGGCGCGAATCACCACAGCCATTCGCTCGCCCCCTTGTAGAGAAGCTGCAGGGAAACCAGCGTCATCAGCACCGCCAGGATGCGCGTGAGGGTGAGGGATTTCACCCGGTGCGATATCGCGGCGCCCGCCTGCGCGCCCACGATTATCCCGATAGCGAGGGGAAGAATCACGTCCGTCAGCGCGTGGAGGTTTCCGAGGATGAAATGAAACGCCACGGCGAGGGCGGTGGTGAGGAGAAGCTCGCACTGCGAAGTGGCGGTGGCGATGTGGGGCGGAATGCGCAGAATCCGTATCATCAGCGGCACGTGCATGGGGCCGCCCCCGATGCCCAGAAAGGTCGCCAGAAAGCCCACGATGGAACTCAGGAAGGCGCCGAGCCGGAAGCGGAAGGCGTATTCATAGACTTTGCCCTGGCTGTCCACGATGCGCCGGTGCGCGAGCGCGCCGATGCCGCCCGGACTCTCGCGCGTCGCCTCGAAGGGCGGCGGCGGGTTGATGATGGAGATGCAGAGAATCAGCAGGGCGAGACCCAGCAGGATATCGAACGGCCCGCGCGCGACCTCGCTCGTGGCGAAGACGCCGATGATCGCCCCGACCGAGCCGGCCAGGGCGAAGGAGACGCTGGTCTTGATGTCGATTCGCTTCTGGCGGTAATAGGCGATGGAGCCCGAAAGCGCGTTCAGGCAGACCACGCTGAGCGAGGTGGCGGCGATGACCTCGGAAGGCTGGTCGGTGAATATCAGCAGGAGCAGGGGGGTGAGGATGAAGCCGCCGCCCGCGCCCACCAGCGTGCCCAGAACGCCGACGCCCAGGCCCATCGCCAGGAACTGGATGAAAAACAGCATGAAAAACCTTCCTTCAGGTACAAGAAACGTTGTCGAGGCGCTTCGGGAGGCTTCGGGAGGCGGTGTGTCTACGGGACTCGCTCGTCCTGCCTTGCGCTGATGGGGCGGAGTCTAATACAGGGTGAAGGCGAAAGACAATTTCATCCGGCATGGTTTCGTAAATCCGTCCTTCGGGGTAGAATGATTTTTTTGAGGAAATAAGGATAACCACCTTCTTCGGGAGGATGCGAAGATGATCGTTCCACTCGATACGCCGGTGGCGACGCGGGCCGAGAATTTCAGGAAAGTCCTCGATTTCGACGAGTCGGCCGCCTACCGCGCGCTCCAGGAGACGAAGCAGGTTTACCCCGAAGCGGAAGTTCCGCCGCTTCGCACTCCGCGTCTTAAAAGAGACGGCAAGAGCCTCGTGGCCCTGGTGCGGGGGGAGACGCGCGATGAGGCCATCCGCCTGGCGGTCGAGAAACTCGGCGGTGTCCGCCACGTCATCGACTCGCCCGCGCCCGCGCTCTTAAAACCCAACTTCAACTCCGCCGACCCGTTCCCGGCCTCGACGCATCCCGATACGCTCGAGACCGTCGTCGCGCTCCTGAAGGAAGCGGGTTGTGTGGATCAGGCCGTGGGCGAGATGGGCGGCCTGCTCTCCCTGCCTGCGCGGGGGAATTTCGAGCGCTGGGGGATGAACGATTTTCAGGCGCGGACGGGCGTGAGCCTGTTGCGCTTCGACGAGGAGCCCTGGGTGAAGGCCCGCGTGCCCGGAGCGATTCGCTGGGGCGGGTGGGTGCACTGCATCGAGCGCCTCATGCGGCCCGGCCAGCACGTCGTCAACCTGCCCACGATGAAGAGCCACGGCGGGGGGCCGCGCTTCAGCCTCTCGCTCAAGAACGTATACGGGTTCGTGCATCCGAGAGATAGAGTTCGCGCGCATTTCGTCTCCCAGATGGCGGAGATGATCATGGAGACGAACCTGCTTTATTCGCCCTCCTTGATCGTCCTCGACGGGACGAAGTGCTGGATTTCGGGCGGCCCCTACACCGGGGAGGAGCGCGCGCCGAACGTGATTATCGCAGGCGACGACCGAGTCGCCGTGGACGTCGTGGGGGCGTCTGTGGTGCGCGCCATGGGGTCCGAACTCCTGCGTGATTACCCCGTCTGGTCGCACCGCCAAATCAGGCGCGCGGTCGAACTCGACCTCGGCGCGAAGGGGCCCGATGAAGTGGAAATCCTGGCCGAAGACGCGACGGGCGGCGCCGGTTTCGCAGAGCTTGCGGATCAGGTGCAGGCGTTCGCCGGGGAGCCCGATCCGGGCGGTTGAGGATATTTCGTCCCGCCTGCGCCTGCGTTGACGCGGGCGCGCGGTTTCCGCTACATTCCTTCGCACCCCTCGGGGGTTCTCGAAGTTCCACCTGCATGGGGCTGTAGCTCAGCTGGGAGAGCGCATGACTGGCAGTCATGAGGTCAGGGGTTCGATCCCCCTCAGCTCCACCAAATAAATCAGTGACATAGAGAAATTTTGCCGTCAGGCGGATTTCTCCACTTCTGTTTTTCTGCCTCTCGCATCGTTATTTCAAGACAAACATTCAGACATCGATGATGGCTAGGCGCGTCCACTTGCGCTCTTGGTCTGTTGAAAAGCTCTTCTAGCTCGGAATTGACCATCGCCGTCATTCCGGCGTTATTATCGCTCCTGTTGTAGGGGTCGCATATGGGGCTGTTAAAAAACCCGCCTCGCTCGTCATTCCCCCGTCCTGAAAACGAACCCCCCCTACCCCCCTGTCAAGGGGGGGTAGGGGGGGGTGCCTTTTACTCTCTCAGAGACTTTTTCAATAGCCCCCATGAGGGCGATTGTCTAGGAGATGGGCGCTCGCGTGATCGGTGTGCGTGGACTATTCAGGCAGAGACGAGGAATGTCTTGGTTGCAGGGGGCGTGCTTCAGTTCGCGTTGGCTCCGTTGCCATCATCGGGGGGCTTGAGCGTAGCGGGCGTTAGCGCATCGAAGATGCCCGTAAAGCGTCCGGTCGAACCGTCGTCTTCGGCGAAGTGAACATCGCTCGAGCCAACCACGCGGCGGGGGTGGCCGTCGACGTCCGGCACGTTCGAGAACTGGCCGCGCCAGATACCGGCGGCGTTCGTGATTGTGCGCTCGGGATGCGTGACGTTGATCTCGGAATCCTCGAATGCGCCCTTGGCGTCGAAGGATGCGGCGAAGTGTATGTCGTAGTCGGCCGGCGACGCCGCGGGATCGGGCGTCCGCCAGGAAAAGATCGGATAGAGGTGGCGACCGGGGTCGATGGCGATCGACTCGAGACACCCGAG